>JADGQD010000013.1 GCA_017882065.1 Anaerolineales bacterium
AAAGATGGGCATAAAAGTCTCCTGACGCTTTATTGTACTGCCTCGCGCCGTCGCTAAATCATGAACAATGTCACCTTGCAACGGGACAAACATCCCCCCTGCATTGATTCTCTTGGATTCGGCGTGGCAATGGTCTAAATAAAGGATGTTGTGCGGGGCCTTCGCCCACCCAACATCCTCATATATTTCCTTTGTCACAGGAATTCCCAAAAACCCTACATTCCAGTTTGCTTACCGGCCACCCTGCCGTTATAATTGTCTTATGCGTAAATTGATGCCAGCCCTTATAACTATTTTGCTGACCCTGACGATTTCCTTCTCGCCTTGGGTAGCCCGTGCCGAAACCGTCGCGGCTCCGCAAATCTCGACTGTTTCCGAACTCATTGACGCGGTCAATACCCTGCGCGCCTCCTACAGGTTGCCATCCTATACGCCAAACTCCATCCTGATGACCCTTGCACAGGAGCATGCGGAGTATATGGCCGCCATCGGTATGTCCAATGTCCACACAGACTCTCGGGGTTTCCTCCCTTTCCAACGCGCATTAGAAGCTGGTTATCCTGTGGCAGGAAATATAAATACCGATGTAGGATATTATTCTGAAAATGTTACGGGAGGAGTTGGCAAAACCGCTCAAGTTGTGATCACTGAATGGATGGGTGATGCGTCCCACCGGGACACTATGCTCTCAAGCGACCTACGCGATGTTGGCGCAGGTGTTGCACTCATTGGGAACACGTATTATTATTGCTTGGATGCAGGCCAGTCCACCGGGGGCACGCCTCGTCCCTTCACGCCACCACCGTCATACAGCACTTCTATCGCCACGCTCATCCCAAACACGCCCAACGCGAACGGATCCATTACCTACATCGTTCAGCGCGGCGACACCGCTCTTGGCATTGCCCTGGCCTTTGGCATCTCCCTAGATGAACTTCTTGTCCTGAACAGCCTGACCGAAAAATCCGTTATTTACCCCGACCAACAAATTATCATCCGTGCCGCTTACACGCCCACTCCCACCCTGCCCACGTCAACACCCACTGGGCATCCCACCATTACACCCTGGCCCACTTCCACCCCAACGTCCACCGAGACGCCTGTCCCGCCAACGTTAACCCCATCACCGGGGTTGTCTGTCTCAGCGGCCCGCGGCGCAGTAACTGCTATCGTGGTTGCTGCTCTGGTTATTGCCTCCCTGCTGGCACTTCTCGGACGCAAACGTAAATAAAACATCCTGTAGAATAAAATAACTGACGCTGATGAAGCGCCAGTTTTTGGTTTTATTTGGCTTTACCCTGGGCGGCCACAGCCTCCGCCGCCTTACGGACAGTCTCCTCGTCTGCCAGGTAGTAGTGCGCGACAGGTTTCAGGTCCGCATCGAGTTCGTAAACCAGCGGGATGCCGGTCGGGATGTTGAGTTCGGGGATTTCCTTATCTGAAATATTATCCAGGTACTTGACCATCGCCCGGATACTGTTGCCGTGTGCGGCGATCAACACGCGCTTGCCGGACTTGATCATCGGAGCCAGGATACTGTGCCAGTAAGGCAGGACGCGTTCCAACGTGATCTTGAGTGACTCAGTCGCAGGAAGTTGTGCAGGCGTCAGATCTGCGTAACGACGGTCGAAGCGTGGGTGACGCTCGTCGTTCAATTCCAGCGCCGGAGGCGGGACATCATAACTGCGCCGCCAAATCTTTACCTGTTCTTCGCCAAATTTGACGGCCATCTCGGCTTTGTTCAGGCCCTGGAGCTCCCCGTAGTGGCGTTCGTTCAACTGCCAGGCGCGTACCACTGGAATCCAATCAAGCCCCATCTCTTCCTGGATGATGTTCAGCGTTCGGATGGCCCGTTTCAGAACGGAAGTGTAAGCAATATCAAACGTGAATCCCTTCTCACACAGGAGTTGAGCGCCCGTGAAGGCCTCCTGGTGCCCCTGCTCGGTCAGGTCAACGTCTGTCCAGCCGGTGAAACGGTTTTCCAGGTTCCAGGTGCTTTGTCCATGACGAACCAAAACGAGTATAAATTTTGCTTCCATAATCACCTCAGTTATAAGAAACCGCCAGGCAACGCACACCTGGCGGTCTTGGCGATCGAACCTGATTAGCAGATGGCTTTCTCTGTCTCGGGGTCGAACAAATGGCACTTGTCCAGGTTGAATGACACCTGAACCTTGTCACCAATTTGGAAATCAGTCCGCGGGTCCACACGGGCAACGATATTATCCGAGCCGGCCAGCAGGTACAGGAAGATTTCGTTACCCATAAGTTCGGTCACATCCACCTTCGTCTCAACCGCGGCCACATGAATCCCAGGCGGGACAAAAACCGGGTTATAAATATCTTCCGGGCGAATGCCGAACACAATCGGCTTATCCACAAATGCCTGGAAAGCCTTCATACGCTCAGGCGGGATGGTTACATTAAAGGAACCTGTCTCCACAATCAGCTTGCTGCCATCCTTGCGTAGCTTCGCTTTGAAGAAATTCATCGCCGGAGCGCCGATGAAACCTGCAACGAACATGTTTTCCGGGTGATCATACAGTGCTTGCGGGGTATCCAACTGCAGGAGCACCCCCTTGTTAATGACCGCGATGCGGGAGGCCATTGTCATGGCTTCCATCTGGTCATGGGTCACATAGATAAATGTAGTGCCCAGACGATGATGCAACTTGGTTATTTCGGAACGCATGGCAATGCGCAGTTTAGCGTCCAAGTTGGAAAGCGGTTCGTCGAAGAGGAAGACTTTTGGCTCTCGTACGATCGCCCGTCCAACCGCCACACGCTGGCGCTGTCCGCCGGAAAGCTGGCGCGGTTTACGGGCAAGCAATTCGCCAATACCCAGGATATCTGCCGCTTGCTGGACCCTACGCTTGATTTCTTCTTTCGGTGTCTTGCGCAGTTTCAGGCCAAATGCCAGGTTGTCATAAACCGTCATATGCGGATAAAGAGCATAGGACTGGAACACCATTGCGATGTCGCGGTCCTTGGGAGGAACGTCATTTACAACGCGATCATCAATTTTGATCTGACCCTTGGTGATTTCCTCCAGCCCGGCAAGCATTCTAAGGGCGGTCGTCTTACCACAGCCCGAAGGGCCGACCAAGACCAGGAATTCTTTGTCATCAATTTGCAGGTTCAGGTCGTTCACTGCCGTGACATTGCCGAATTCCTTTGTGATGTGTTCGTACGTAACACTAGCCATATTAGTCTCCTTTTCGTTTGAGTATAGTGATTTAATTATAACGCAAAAATATAAAAGGGGCGTACAGATTTACATAAGAAGCAGTAAAATGGATACATGACCGACGATGTGACCCCCATCCGCCAGCAATATCTCGAAATCAAACGCCAGTACCCCAACGCCATCCTGTTCTTCCGGCTGGGTGATTTCTATGAAACCTTTGACCAGGATGCCGAAACCGCCGCTCGTGAACTGGACATTGTTCTCACTTCCCGCCCCATCGGCAAAGGGTTGCGCGCCCCTCTGGCTGGTATTCCATACCACGCCGTTGAGAATTACCTCTCCCGGTTAATCGAAAAAGGCTATCACGTTGCCATCTGCGAGCAGATCGGGGACCAGCCAACCAAGGGCATCTTCCCACGCCGGGTCGTGCGCGTAGTAACGCCGGGGACGATTGTCGAACCCGGCCTCTTACCCGGTGACGGGAACAACTACCTCGCTTCAATCGTGATAGATGACGGACGCGCCGGGATCTCCTATGTGGACATAACCACCGGCGAATTCGCCGTCACCGAACTCGATGTGGCCTCGGACCCTTTGGCTGGTGCCTCAGGTCAGATCTGGGCGCCCCTCCGCGCCGAACTGACACGTCTCCGCCCGGCAGAAATCATCCACCCCGACAATATCCTTATCCCAAATGGTATTTCCAGCCACCTGACGGCCTGGCCCGCCTGGCGCTTTGAGCCGGGTAAAAGCCAGGAAACATTGCTCGCTCATTTTGAAGCCTCCACCTTGGATGGTTTTGGATTAAAGAATCTGCCGCTGGCTGTCCGCGCAGCAGGCGGCATTATCCAATACCTGAAAGAAACCGAGGGGGCAGCTCTGCCTCTCCTGTCCAGCCTGCGCGTTTACAGTCTGGGCGAATTCATGACGCTCGATGCCGCAACCCGCCGTAACTTGGAATTGACCGAAACTCTGCATGGCGGGACCAAAGGCTCGCTGCTTGGCGTGCTTGACCTCACTGTCACACCCATGGGCAAACGGTTGATGGGCCAGTGGGTAAGCCAGCCATTGCTCGACGTGAACCGTATCAGGGCGCGCCAGGATGGCGTCGAGTTCTTCTTTTCCCGCTCGATGCTGCGCGCCGAGTTGCGTTCCGCTCTCAAACCATTGGTCGACCTGGAACGCCTGGTCAACCGCATCCTCTCCGGTCACGCCCAGCCGCGCGATCTGGTGGCTCTGCGGGTAACATTGATCCACCTGCCGGCTATTTTGCAATTGTTCACTATCGAAAATTATTCTTCAACGCTACCTCTAAATTCATTAAATCCCTGCGCTGACGAATTAACCTTGCTCCAATCTGCCATTGACGATGACCCGCCCGCAACACTTCAAAATACCGGCATTATCCGTTCCGGTTATTCCGCCGAGTTGGACGGTGTCGTCGAGGCGTCCCGTCACGCCCGCGAGTGGATCAACAACCTGGAGGCAGTTGAACGTCAGCGTACCGGGATCAAGACGCTTAAAGTCGGTTACAACAAAGTTTTCGGATATTACATTGAGATCTCGCAGGGACAGGCTGCCAACGCTCCATCCGATTACATCCGCAAGCAGACACTTGTCAACGCCGAACGCTACATCACGCCGGAGATGAAAGAGTACGAGACACTTGTCCTGAATGCCGAGGAACGTATCCGTGAAATCGAACAGCGCCTTTTCCGTGAGGTTTGTGCGACCCTGGCAAAGTCCGCCAGCCGCTTGCTCGACACCGCGCGTGCCCTGGCCGAACTGGACGTTCACTCGGCTCTGGCCGAGTCCGCCGCGCTGGGTGGTTATGTCCGGCCCGATGTCCGGGACGATGACGTGTTGGAAATCCACGAAGGCCGCCACCCGGTCGTCGAAACAAGCCTGCATGGTGAACGGTACGTCCCCAACGACGTTATCTTCGAAAAGGGCGAGATCGTCCGGGTTATCACCGGGCCGAACATGTCCGGAAAATCCACTTATCTGCGCCAGGCTGCGCTGATAGTGCTGATGGCGCAGATGGGTTCGTTCGTCCCGGCCACCTCGGCCAGGGTTGGGTTGGTAGACCGTATCTTCACTCGCATCGGCGCCCAAGATGAAATCCATGCAGGGCAATCCACGTTTATGGTTGAGATGATCGAAGCAGCCAACATCCTGCATCATGCTACCCAAAGGTCGCTGCTCATCCTGGATGAAATCGGGCGCGGCACGAGCACTTATGACGGCGTCTCGATCGCCTGGGCAGTAGTCGAGTACATCCACAATCACCCATCCCTGCGCGCAAAAACACTTTTCGCCACCCATTATCACGAACTGGCGCAACTCGCAGACCTGCTGCCGGGTGTGCGCAATTACAATGTTGCTGTTACCGACGCGAACGGGACAGTGGTCTTCCTGCACAAAATTATCCCGGGTGGCGCAGACCGCTCCTACGGCATCCACGTGGCACAATTGGCGGGTCTACCCCGCCCAGTTATTCAGCGAGCGACAGAGATCATGACAGAACTGGAAAAGTCATCCGGTCAGGCAATCCGCATCAATCCACACGCGGCTAAGCAAGCGGCACTCTTCCCGGAAACCAATCCTCTGTTGGATGAACTTAGAGGTCTGGATGTCAATTCGCTCTCACCCATTGAGGCGCTAAATAAGCTGTTCGAGTGGCAGACGCGCTATTTTGGGAAAAAAGAACAATAAAGTTGACGTTTGGAATAAAAAAACAAGCCTCCCGCAACACGAATGCGGGAGGCTTGTTTTTTTATCTTGTTGGGCTATACATTCTCTTTATTGAAAGTGGGCATCGGGGCCTTCGACCGGGAAATTGCCCAGATGGTTGCAGCCAGTAGAACCACAGCAATGCCGACAACGACAAAATTGATCGAACCGTCTGCATTCTGTATCGGGTATTTGACGATGATCGGAGCAGCGAGCAGACTGACCAGGTTTGCCACTTTGATCATCGGGTTGAGAGCCGGGCCGGCAGTATCCTTCATCGGGTCACCGACAGTATCGCCCACCACACTTGCCTTATGACGCTCGGAGCCTTTGCCCGTATTTTGAGCCAGGCTGCGCGGTTCATCTTCAATGGACTTCTTGGCATTATCCCAGGCGCCACCAGCATTAGACATAAACACCGCCAACAACTGACCGGAGAGGATGATACCAGCCAAGAAGCCGCCCAGGGCCTCCACTTGCAGCACTAAGCCAATCACCAACGGCATCAGCACCGAGATGGTCGCCAGCGGAATGAGTTCCTTCTGCGCCGAAGCAGTGGAGATGCCAATCACTTCAGCATAATCGGGTTGTTTGGTGCCTTCCATGATGCCCGGGATCTTGAATTGGCGCCGGACCTCTTCCACAATTTTGCCTGCAGCGCGGCTTACAGCCCGGATGGAAAGCGAGGAGAACAACCAGGGCAACGCACCGCCAAGGAGCAGCCCTATGAACACCTTGGTATCAGAGAGACGGATGGATTCCATCACGGCTTGTCCCAATTGCGACTGCACGCGGGCCACATCCGCAATATACGCACCAAACAAGCTGACCGCCGCTATCACAGCGGAGGCAATGGCAACGCCCTTGGTGATGGCTTTGGTGGTATTGCCTACAGCATCCAGGTCAGCCATGATCTGGCGAGCCGCCTTGGTCTCTTCATCCTCCATACCATGCCAGGCCATCTCGCCAATGCCATTGGCATTATCTGAGATAGGCCCATAAGAGTCCATGGCCACATTATTGCCAGTGTGACTCAACATACCGATACCGATCATGGCAACTGCGTACAGCACATACTTCGCGCCGTCACCGTTGTAGAGCAATAGACCGATGATAAAGCTGATCGCAATTACAACTACCGCCCATACGCTTGATTCCATCCCGACCGACAGGCCAGACAGAATGGTGGTCGCAGGACCGGTGTCGGTGGACTTAACAATCTCTTTGACGGGTGCCTTCTTCGTGGAAGTGAAATACGAAGTCAGCGGGTTGAATGCCACGGCCAAACCAACGCCGACGGCGGTCAATGCCGCCAGACGCCAATCATGGGCGTAGAAGTACGCCAAAAAGATGGAGAGGGTAACGGTAAAGATACTGGATACCTCATATGAGCGAAACATGGACTCTTCCGCGTCATGTGCACGCAGGAACTTTAGTGGGAATTTCTCCCAAATGGGCACCGTGAAAGTACCCAGCATTGAACTAATCACGCCTATGGCGCGAATGATCAACGGGTAGACAATCCACTTCAATTCGCCCGTAAGGGCAACCAGTGCCAGGCCAAGGATCAGGCCGGAGACGATCGTGGTCTCGTATGATTCGAAAATATCCGCGGCCATACCAGCGCAGTCTCCCACATTATCGCCAACCAGGTCTGCAATCACGGCGGCATTGCGCGGGTCATCTTCGGGGATATCTTTCTCGACCTTGCCAACCAAATCCGCGCCCACGTCGGCGGCTTTCGTAAAAATACCGCCGCCCACGCGCATGAATAATGCCAATAGCGTTCCGCCAAAGCCAAAGCCCAACAGTGCGTCTGGCGCCGCCTTTCCAAAGACAATGAATATCAGCGTTCCGCCGAACAAGCCAAGGCCATCGGTGAGCATACCGGTGATCGTACCGGCATAGTATGCAATCGAGAGGGCTTCATTAAATCCCCGGCGGGAGGCTGCCGCGACACGGATATTGGCCTGCACGGCCATACGCATTCCCAACTGACCGACCATCAAAGAGAAGGACGCACCCATGATAAAGGCAATCGTACGGCCAACGGCAATGATCAGTTTAATACCCTGGTCACCAAAAGCTTTGAATTCTTCTTGGGCCTCCAGGCTGGGCGGGACGACGTACACACTAAAGAACATTACCAACGTTAGAATGCCGATAAGAGGCAGGATGGTACGCAATTGGCGCCCCAGATACGCATTGGCGCCAATACGAATCGCGTTCCACACTTCCTGCATCTTGGCAGTGCCCTTATCCTTCTTGAGCACGATGCCACGTAACCACCAGGCATATGCCAGGCTAATAAACGCAGCCATAAGTACGAAAACAACGGCAACCTGCTCAAAATCATTAAGTCCATGTCGGCTACCAAGCCAAAGAATATCCATGTATCTTCTCCAATTCAATTAGAATCATGGAGGCATAAGATTTCCTGTCTCCATGTCGCCCTATTCTATCTAACATAATTTATTTAGTCAATTCATTCAGCGCCCCTATTAGTTACACCTTATTTTTTGGCGATTCCCAGAGAACCAAGCAATCAACATAAGCTCATTACAGATTAGGGTTTGATTAGAAAGAATAAAACCACTTGACTTTGCCTCAACTTTAATTGTATAGTACTAAACGCTTGAGTGATGCCACCCCCGGCACTGCTGCCAAATGGCTGCTGTGCCATTTATTTCGTCCGTAATCAATCTCATTTCTTTCAAGGAGAACCTATGATCCGCGCTACTGGTCTCACTAAGGATTTCGGCTCACGAAGGGCAATTGAAAACCTGACCTTCGAGGCCAAACAGGGTGAGGTCGTCGGTTTTCTCGGTCCAAATGGCGCCGGGAAAACTACAACGATGCGCATCCTGACCGGGTATATGCCCCCGACTTACGGGACAGCCCAGGTAGCTGGTTTTGATGTGATCAGCGAGTCGCTCGAAGTACGGCGTCGCGTCGGGTACCTTCCCGAAACAGTTCCGCTCTATCCCGAAATGACTGTCTACGAATACCTGAAGTTCATGGCCGACTTGCGCCACCTGCCAAATGGCGATGACATGGTAGACGCTGCACTGGATTTGGTCCAGATGGAAAAGCGCGCCGACGGGTACATCTCGAATCTATCGAAGGGAATGCGCCAACGAGTTGGACTCGCTCAAGCTATGCTACACAGACCCGAAGTTCTGATCCTTGACGAACCAACTATCGGCCTCGACCCTGCGCAGGTAGTGGAATTCCGTAATACCATTCGCGATGTTGGTAAAGAGCGAACAGTACTTCTCTCAACCCATATTCTTTCTGAGGCCCAGCAGCTTTGCGACCGAGTCTTGATCATCAATAAAGGTCGTATTGTTGCCGAGGATACACCCGAGAACCTGCAATCCCGCTTGGTTGGCGCAGAGCATGTGGTTCTGCGTGTCAAGGGCGAGGCTGACGAACTGCTCCCCATTATTGCAAAGATCGATGGGGTCCAAAACGCTAAGCTCCTACCGGATGGCACGCTGGAGTTCCAATTCGCGCCTGGCGCAGATGTTCGCCCGGTAGTCGCAAGAGCGACAATTAAGGCCGGTTACGACCTGCTCGAGTTCCATCCAGTTGGGTTGAGCTTAGAAGAAATATTCCTGCAACTTACGCAGGATAATTCCAGGAAAGAGAGGTAAGCCATGCGCAATATCTGGACAATTGCCCGCCGTGAATATCGTCATTATTTCACCAGCCCAATTGCATATATCGCAGCGCTTTTGACGCTGTTGACAGTTGGTATCTACTTCGTTGTAATGATCTATTATCTGATGAACCTGGCGAATCAATCGTACTACGGCAACTCAGCGCCTGGCATCAATATTGTCATTGGTCCTCTGGCAACCGTTTTTATGTTCGCGGCTCCAGCTTTGACCATGCGTTTGCTGGCCGACGAACAACGCATGGGAACGCTCGAACTCCTTCTAACCACTCCTATCAAAGACGCGGAATTGGTTGTAGGCAAATGGCTCGGTGCTTTTCTGTTCATGTTGACCATTATCGTAATAACACTGGTGTACCCGATTGTCCTCAACAAACTGACCACTCCGGGCATTGACCAGGGTGTCATGGTGTCGGGTTATATAGCCATCATCCTGCTGACCGCGGTTTTCCTTGCAATCGGAACGGCCATGTCATCGTTTTTTAATAACCAGTTTGCAGCGTTCTTCGCAACACTGGCGGTGCTCATCGTTTTCTGGTGGTTAATCCGCCTACCAACTTATATTATCCAGAACGATTCCTTCAACAATATTCTCAACTATCTGGATTTAAACGGTCGCTTCAATTCCATGCTCACCGGCACAATGTCACTCTCTGACATTATCTATCCGATCAGCCTGACCGCACTGGGCTTGTTTTTAAGTGCGGCCGCCGTTGAAATAAGAAGGTGGAGATAATGGCTAAGACAAAGAACTCCCAAAAGAAGTTCGCAGTCATCGGGTTGTGGACATCTGGTATCGCATTGTTGGCAACAATACTCCTATTGATCGTCAAGCTGCTCGCGGTTGCCAAAATCTATACACTTCCCAATGCCCAGGCATTTAATTGGGCACTGGGGGTTTCTGCCGCTCTGATCGTCCTGGGTCTGGCTTTCTTTGCCCTGCTTGATCCGCAACGTGTACGCGAACTTCTCAACGGAAGACAGGCACGTTATGGAAGTAATGCCGCCATCATGTTGCTGGCGTTTGTCGGTATCCTTCTCGTCATCAACATCCTGGTCTTCCAAAACCCTGGGAAGCCTATGGACTTTACCGAGGACAAGCAGAATAGTCTTGCCGCCGAAACGCTGGATACCCTGAAGGCATTACCTGCATCGGTCCAGGCTACAGCTTTCTACACATCCCAAACACCCAGCGATATTGCGCGGAAGCTGCTCGAGAATTACAAGAACCATTCGAACGGTAAATTTGACTATACGTTCATTGACCCGGACCAGAATCCTCTCGCTGCACGACAGGCCGGCATTACTGGAGACGGAAAGATTTATCTGCAAATGGGAGACCATCACGAAATTGTCGCCTTTGCGTCCGAGCAGGACATCACCTCAGCCCTGATTCGTCTGATGAACCCCGGGCAGCGAACCATTTACTTCCTGACCGGTCACGGCGAAAGGGATATCCAGAACGCTGCCAATACAGCATATACGACCGCCAAATCTGCACTCGAGGCCAAGAACTACGCTGTCCTGCCTCTGAACCTGATCGCCCAGAATAAAATTCCGGACAGTGCCACTGTCATCGTCATCGCCGGCTCCATTAAACCGATCTCCGCCGCCGAACAGACTTTATTGCAAGACTATGTTTCAAAGGGTGGCGCACTGGTTGTTATGAAAGAATCTACCCCACTGACACAATTCGGTAATTCTCCCGACCCCTTGGCTGCCTATCTTGCCGTGAACTGGGGGATCGCTTTCGATAACGATATTGTCATTGATACGAATACAAATCCACCGAACTTTGCCGTAGCTGCGACGTATGGTACCCACCCAATTACCGAAAAACTGCAAGGGCTGGTTTCGTTCTATCCGAACGCCCGCAGTCTCACCATTACATCCAATATGCCCAACCAGCCTACGGCTTTGGTCGCCACAGTAAATTCCGCTTGGGGTGAGACAGACTTTACATCGTTGGCAAACGGGCAAGTCGCCTTCAATCCAGGAGTAGATATCCCCGGTCCACTCACCCTGGCAGTTGCGACCGCAGACACTACCGCAGGCAGCCACCTGGTTGTGTTCGGGGATGCTGACTTCGCCTCGAATGTCTACTTCAGTCAATACGCCAACGGCGATATGTTCATCAATGCGATTGATTGGGCCGCTGGACAGGAACAATTAATCAACCTGAATACACCAACCGCCATTAGCCGCACTCTGGCTCTCCCAAGCAGTTTCTGGTTGTTGATTATGGCAATTTCATTCCTGTTTATCCTACCCGGTCTGGTAATCGCAGGCGGGGTCATTTCCTGGCTGATCCGGCGCTCCAGAGGTTAACCTTATGATCAAACGTCCCACATGGATTCTGCTGGTCATCCTGGCGCTGGTCATTGTTGCATATTTCGTAATAAAAAGCCGCCCCTCAGCAACTTCGACAGAGCCAACGCCGACTGCGCTTGGCAATAATTTCCTCATAACCCAGGCAGATGGCACGCTGCAAAGCCTCCGCATCTATGACAAGCAAAACCGCATCGTTCAGATGCAACGCGATACCAGCGGGACGTGGATTGTCACGCTGCCAACACCTGGAGCCGCGGACCAATCACTGACAGGGGCCGCCGAGACCCAGGTTGGTGCGCTGCGCATCGTGACGCTCCTGGATAATCAACTCAACCTGGGAGATGCCGGGCTGGATTTTCCGGCTTACACCATCGAGCTCACTTTTGTCAGCGGATTACAACATGTTATCCAGGTTGGGACGCTGACCCCCACCAATAGCGGATACTACGTCCGCTACGACGCAGGAAAACTTTATGTTGTCAGCCAGTCAGGGATCGATGCATTGTTGAACCTGCTGACTGCTCCACCCATCGCATCCACCGAGACACAGGTCCCGACTATCGAAGAGACGGCTAAACCCACCCTTGAGGTGGCTACACCTACACCCTAACTAAAATCGGAGTACGTCGCATCTTGGACCATAGTGTTTAAAGAGCTCCAGGGAAGCGACGCATTCTCCACCCCGACACCTTAGCAAGGGGTATTGTATTTTGGTCAGAAAAAGAGTATTCTGATTGAAGAATAGTTTGGTAAGGAAGTGTAATGGAGAACCCTTTATTACTTGAAGAAGACGAAGAATATTCTGCCATTGCCCGACTGATTGAACTGGGTCGGCAGAAATCTTATGTCACCATTGACGACATCCTGCATTTTTTCCCGGAAGCCGAACAGGATGTTGAAAAGTTGGAAGAAGCCTTCGCGGCCCTTTTGAGCGCGGGGGTTGCCTTCGTGGAAGATACACCTACCGGTGAACCAGCGGAGGACGAACTAATTGCAGCGGAGAAACCCGAGGCTGAGGCAGAGCCGGAATTATCGCTTGACGATTACCTAGCCAACATTGACACTGACGATACTATCGGGCTATACCTCAAAGAAGTCAGTCGTGTCCCGTTGCTCACCGCCACAGAAGAAGTCGATCTCGCCCAACGTATTGAGCGCGGCCGAATGGCCCGTGAAGAACTGGCACGTGGCAACGTCAGTGCACGCCGCCGGATTGAACTTCGCAAACTCATCGAGGACGGCTGGGCCGCCCGCGAGCATTTGATCACGGCCAACTCGCGTCTTGTTATCAGCGTTGCTAAGAAGTATATGGGACGCGGCGTTCCCTTCCTTGATTTAATTCAGGAAGGCAACATCGGCCTGATCCGCGCCACCAAAAAATTTGATTATCGCCGTGGCCACAAGTTCAGCACCTATGCCACCTGGTGGATCCGCCAGGCCGTTACGCGTGCCATTGCCGACCAGGGTCGTACCATTCGCGTCCCCGTCCATATGGGTGACCAAATCAACAAACTACTCCGTGTTCAGCACCAATTGACCCAGCGGCTGGGACGTGAACCGTCGGTGGAAGAACTGGCCACCGCCCTGGAAGTGCCGCCCAAGAAGGTTGAGAATATGATCCAGGTGGCGCGGCGCCCGCTCTCGCTGGAGACGCCAACGGACGATGAAGAGGACTCTGTCCTCGGCGATTTCATCGAAGACGATGAAGCCGCTCCCCCTGACGACACCGCAACGTACAATTTGCTCCGTGAACACCTGACCGAGGTGCTGAATGGGCTTCCGCCGCGCGAGGTACGCATCCTGCAATTGCGCTACGGCCTCCTGGACGGACAGGCATACACGCTGGAGGAAGTCGGGCGCAAGATGGGAGTCACGCGCGAACGTGTCCGCCAGATCGAGGCCCAGGCTTTGAGTCGCCTGCGGCACCCGTCCATCCGCCGCAAACTGCGCGATTATCTTGGGGAGTAAGAAAATATTCAAATCCCGGCCAAAATTGCCGGGATTTTTATTGGAGAGCTTGGTCCCATCCCAGCCTCCCCAAGATTCCGCACTTTGGAATTAGGGGAGGCGTAGGTGGTAAAATCACCGGAATGAAAACCTACGCCCTTCCGCGCTTACGCGATATCGTGTTCCTGTCCATTTTTGTTGCAGCCATCCTGCTTGGCCCGCGCATGCTCAACGCCGACGGGGATTTGCCCCGCCACCTTGCAATTGGAAAATACGTTTTGCAAGGCAACCCACCCCCGATCAATGACATTTTCTCATATACACGAAATGGTGCGCCCTTCGCGCCTCACAAATGGCTTTCGGGAGTGTTTTTTTATATCGCCTATTTCATCTTTGATGAACGAGGGATTGTAATCCTGTCCGCTCTATTGTTGGCAGCCACCTTTACCTTGATTTATTCAGATGGGGTTGAGCGCACCGGGACCCGGCTCCCGGTTTTCTTTCTGGTTACGTGGGGCGCGGCGATATCCTCCCTGCACTGGATTTCCAGGCCGCACCTGTTCACCATGCTGCTATTTGCGCTCTGGCTTATCTTGAACGAGAAACTTGCCAGCGGCAGGAAGGTTCCAATCTGGTATTTCGCGGGGTTGATGCTGTTGTGGAACAACATTCACGGTGAATTTATCTCCGGGTTCCTGATCACAGGTGCGACCCTGGCCGGATGGATCTGGGAGTTCATCTTCGACCATTCCAATGCGGATGTTAAGGTGGGAAAACGTCTGGCGATGGTGCTGGCAACGATTACCAGCGTGACCCTGGTCAACCCGGTCAGTTTCCGGGCCTGGTCGACAGTGACAAGCTGGCTGGGGAACGATTACCTGATGTCGCACACCGCCGAAACTATTCCACCCAACTTTGCGGAATCAAAATTCCTGATAATACTGGCGTTTTTGGCCTTTTCAATTTTCTTGCTGGCAATGAAACGCGAAAAACTTCCCGCCCGAATGGCGATTATCCTGGCAGGGTTCTCTGCCATGGTCCTGCTCTCGGCCCGGAATGTCCATTTTTATGGGGTGGCCGCTCCCTTCGTTCTTGTGAGCTTATTTTCGAAAAAGCAGGTTGTCCCACCGCTTACGCGATTTGAAGAACTGTTCGAGCATATCGAAAGCCAATTAAAGGGGATCGTCTGGCC
Source organism: Anaerolineales bacterium (assembly GCA_017882065.1). Taxonomy (GTDB): domain Bacteria; phylum Chloroflexota; class Anaerolineae; order Anaerolineales; family Villigracilaceae; genus UBA877. The sequence goes on from JADGQD010000013.1 coordinate 15,070, forward strand.
AGTCCTGACGGTATTGGCCGGGATAATCCTACTGGCCGCCACCCCTATCGGGAAAATCGAGCGGTTTTCACCAACTTTTTTCCCGATCCAGGCAACGGAATGGTTAAAAGCCAATCCCCAGGACGGGAATATGTTCAATCCCTTCGACTGGGGCGGCTACCTGAGCTTGGAATTGTGGCCAGAGAAGCATGTTTTTATTGACAGCCAGGGCGATATTTATGGAGAATCATTCATCCGCGAGTACGAACAAATCATCACACTTGGAGACGGCTGGCAGGACATCCTGACAAAATATAAAGTTGACTGGGCGCTGGTTCCGCAAGAATGGGATTTAGCCACAGCCCTGGCTGAAGCCAACTGGCGGGAAGTCTATCGCGATGAGACGGCAGTCATTTATGTGCGCGGGGAGTAACTGGAGATGGAACCCAAAATCGTAATCGTTCTTCCGGCCTACAATGCCGCCAAAACCCTGGACCGCACGCTGGCTGAAATTCCTCCAGAATATCAAAAACACGTTATCCTGGTGGATGATGCATCTAAAGATAATACAGTGGGAGTCGCCAAAGCCTCCGGTTTGATTGTCTTTGAGCATCCGACCAACCGCGGCTATGGCGGTAATCAGAAAACATGTTATCGGGAATCCCTAAAGTTGGGAGCGGACATCGTGGTAATGCTCCATCCAGATCACCAGTATGATGCCACCATGATCCCGCTCTTGACGCGTCCCCTGCTCAATCACGAGGCCGATGCGGTCTTTGGTTCGCGCATGTTGGGAGGCCGACCGCTGGAAGGTGGGATGCCTTATTGGAAATATTTTGCCAACGTTATCCTGACAGCTACGGCGAATATCATATTCCGACGCTATCTCACAGAAATCCATTCGGGTTTCCGGGCCTACACGCGTAAATACCTGGAAACCGTCCGGCTGGATGAAAATAGCGACGATTTCCTCTTTGACACGGAAATTATTGCCCAGGGTATGGCGAACAACCTGACTTTCCAGGAAGTGCCGATTGTGACCCGCTATTTCCCCGAAGCTTCTTCAATCAATTTTGGCCGCAGCGTGGTTTATGGGTTTGGCATACTTGGGGTACTGATGAAATACTGGCTGCATAAAACCGGCCTTGTCCAGTTCAGGCAATTCGAAGCGCATACACCTTCACCCAATCAGTCGCGTGCGTGATCAATGGATGGCACGGAATATTTCGCCGTCAGTGTAATCCGCGAGTTTTTCGTCAGGGGTCAGGATGGCAGTCACGATCTTGCCTGCGAGCCAAAGCAATCAGTCTCAGCCATGTTGGTTCCTCCCGTGAGAGGGAGTATCTCCGAACCATTCGCACCGTGCAATCTCCAAGCGTAGCGATGTATTTTCCGTACTCGGATTTGGCCCGGCGACAATCTTGAACATCGCGTCCTTGACGAAACGTGGATGGTAATCAGCAATGGACAGGCGCTTCTCTTGCATTACAACATGGCTGATTTCTCATGCTGCGATGTGGGCGTGTGCGGCGATCAAGTGGAGATGTTTGTGGAACAGATTCTTCCGCCCCCAATGCTTGTTATCATCGGTGCGAGACACTTGGATAAGGCAGTGGCTCATCTCGCCAAATGGCTTGGCCTCAACGTGGCTGTCAACGACGTTGCCGAGAGAGAGGTTTTGTTAAATGTTCTAAGCGGCGAACTGGTCGCTACTTAATATGTTTACAGGGATTTTCGCCTAGAGCGATTTAATCGCAGTCAGAACCTCTGCGCTATGCTCTGCAGGTCTGACATTTTCAAACACCTTGGCAATTCTACCGTTGGCATCAACCAGAAAGGTCGTTCGCAGAACGCCATCATACTCTCGCCCCATGAATTTCTTCGATCCCCATACACCATACTGGTCGCAGACTTTATGCTCATCGTCAGCCAGCAACGGGAACTGGAGAGTGAATTTCTCCTTGAATTTGGCATGTGATTTCGGGCCGTCCGGGCTGACGCCCAGAATGACCACATCCGCATTTACATAGGCGCTGTAGTCGTCACGGAAATTACAGGCCTCTGTCGTGCAGCCGGGCGTGTCATCTTTCGGGTAAAAATACAACACTACCGGTCTGCCCCGAAAATCAGACAGCCTACGGGTAGTATTGTTTTCGTCTTGCAAAGTAAAATCCGGTGCTTGAATCCCTGAGGCTATAGGCATAGCAATCTCCTGAAATATTTGGATACTATTTATCCTATTATAAAGAAAAATGCGGCGGTTGACCAGTGTACCGTCGCATTTAATACAGAACTCTAACATCAAGCCGGTTAATTTATTCCGACTATCTTCAAAGCCTTTTTCTGGATCAGCGCATCGGTTGTCTCCGTGTTGTCGTCAATCACTAGCGCAAAAATCATTTTACACCTCCGCCATCAGCTTGCCCATCTGGCTTACATTATAGCCGGGCATGTTCACGACCGCCTGTTGAAAAATCCGATCGTCCAAAACCTCGAATAAGGGGACAAGCAAATCACTTTCCGCAAAATTCTTCGGGATGAGCAGTTGATAAGTCTCCTGAAAGAGCGGGATAAAGTCCAGGTTTAAGGACTGCGCTGCTGCCGGAATACCCAAGCCGCAATCGGCACGCCCCGAAGCGACTGCCGCCGCCACGCCTAGATGGGTGTATTCTTCCTGAATGTAACCTTGAATTGACTCAACGGATATCCCCATTTTTGACAACTGGTAATCTAACAGCACACGCGTCCCTGCGCCCCGTTGACGGTTCACGAATCGGACCTCAGGCCGGCTGAGGTCGCTCAGGCTTTCCACCCCCTTCGGGTTGCCCCTTCTCACCATCAGCCCCTGTTCGCGTCCCACAAACCCGAACACCTTCACAGAGAAATCGCTCAGATATTGGTGGATGTAAGAGAGATTGTATTCACCGGTTTCCGGGTCCAGCAGGTGCGACCCGGCCAAGTGCGCCTCGCCTCGTTTCAGGGCGATGAGTCCGCCCAGCGAGCCGACGTTGGCCGAAACCAGCCGCCTGTTATGCTCGGACAGGAACTGCGCCAGCAGGTCTAGGGTCATATCGTGGGAGCCGATGCAGAAAATCGTCCGATCAAGTTCGGCGCGCGAACGATAAAGGTGCACATCCACAGCATCCCCGGCCTCCGCGCCCTGCACGCCGCGCGACAGGAGCACCAGCCCGTCCGCACGCACCAGGGACGATATTACACCCGCCCCGCGAGCCAACGGCGCGGCCATTAATTTGTCTCCCACCTTTCCAACCGCCACACGCACGTAATCGTCGTCGCCACCAGGGGAAGTGATCTTGCGGGTCAAGTACGCCTGCTCGACTGGCAACTCCTGCGGTTGGCGGCCTGTCCATTTGGCGATCAGAGGCTCGACGAAAATCTCCCCAGTCAGCGCAGCCGAGACGGGATAACCGGGAACGCCGATAATCGGGATGTTATCATTGCGAGGAGGGCGTTCTTTGCTTGACGACATCGTACCCGAAAGGTAACCAATCTCCTCAGGCGATGGGGTTGATTCGTCGCTCACTTCGATCGCTCCTCGCAACGACACCATGCCAAGAATCACCGGATGACCCGGCCGCACCGCCACACCATGCACCAGCAGCGTGCCGAGCTTTTCCACCACCTGCGCCGAAAAATCCTCCGACCCGGCCGAGGAACCGGCATTGAGCAGGATCAGGTCATGTTCGCACGCGGCTTCTGCCACACGTGCGCAGATGGCGTCGAAGTTATCCGGGGTGATCGGGAAGCGCGTCGGGGCGCCGCCCCAGGCTTTGACCTGCGCTGCCAGGACGAGTGAGTTGTATTCGAGGATGTCACCTGCTTTCAGGTCCGAGCCAAGAGGTACCAGTTCCGTGCCGGTCGGTAGGATGGCGACGCGTGGCTTGCGCGCCACCTTCACAGACTGATGCCCGGACGCGGCTAATGCACCCAGGTCTACGGGACGCAAGACCTGACCCGAAGGCAGCACCAACTGCGTCTGGACGATGTCCTCCCCCAGCGGGCGGACGTG
>JADGQD010000114.1 GCA_017882065.1 Anaerolineales bacterium
GAGGCGGCTTCGAGCCGCCGTCGGCTGTTTCGGCGACATGAGTCGCCGAAGATCAACGAGGATTGTCATTCCGCCTGGCCGGAAAGTGTCATTGCGACTAGCCAAGCCGGCGTTGCGCGCATGCAGCTTCCAGCTGCACTGCGCCATGTCGTAGACACGAGTCTGCGACCAGCCACCATCGCGCCACAGACCCTAAAGGTTTTAAAAACCTTTAGGGTCTCGGAATAGTCACACAATTCTCAAGAATTTTGGTATGATTACCCGCTTGGAAGGACTATACAATGCCTGCTTTCCTCACAAAAATTCCCAATCATTTCGATCTGCCGCGCCGCATAAACCGGCTGGGCGAACTGGCTTACAACCTGTGGTGGACCTGGAACCCTCATGCCCAACGACTTTTCAGCCGCGTCGACAATGCCCTCTGGGAGCGTCTCAACCATAACCCGCTGCGCTTCCTGAGATCCGCCGGGCGGTTCGAGATCAATGCCGCTGCACAGGACCCCGTCTATCTGGAACTGTACGACCGGGTCTTCACCAGTTTCGATGATTACCTGAAAACCACCGCCACCTGGACCGCCCGTACCTACAAAACCCGCGGCAAACAGACCATTGCTTACTTCTCGATGGAATTTGGCCTGCACGAGATTCTGCCGATTTACTCCGGCGGTCTGGGAGTGCTGGCCGGCGACCATTTGAAGCAGGCCTCTGACCTTGGTCTGCCGCTGGTCGGCGTGGGCCTGATGTACGCTGAAGGCTACTTCACCCAGCGCATCTCCGAAGACGGCTGGCAGGATTCGATCAACAACCCGCTCAATTTTGACGAGCTGCCGGTCGTGCCGGTGCGGGATAAAGACGGGGAACTGCTGAAGATTACCGTCAACTTCCCCGACCGGGCAGTCAATGCCTGCATCTGGGAACTGCGCGTCGGACGCGTCCCGCTCTACCTGTTGGATAGCAACCTGGACGAGAACACCCCCAACGACCGCAAGTTGACCACCCGCCTGTACTGGAGTGACATTGACCTGCGGGTGGCCCAGGAAGTACTGCTGGGGTTCGGCGGCGTACGCGCCCTGCGGGCCATGGGTTACGAGCCGGGTGTCTGGCATATGAACGAGCCGCATGCCGCCTTCCTGACTCTGGAGCGGGCCCGCGAACTCGTCATCACGGGTTTGACCTTTAAAAAGGCCCTTGCCAAAACGCGCAAAGGCAATGTTTTCACCACGCATACACCCGTCCCGGCCGGGAATGATGAATTTCCGCTCTGGCTGATCGACAAAAACCTCTCCAACTTCTGGTCTGAACTTGGTTTGTCGCGTGACCAGTTTGTGGACCTGGCCCGTCACCAGCAGCCCTGGGGTGAAACCTTCAGCATGGCTATCCTGGCTCTGCGTCTCTCGGATGGTCGCAACGCCGTTTCAGAATTGCATGGGCGCGTCTCGCGCAAAATATGGCACTTCCTTTGGCCCGAGATCAAAGACGAAGATGATGTACCCATCACCTCTATAACGAACGGCGTTCACACCCCCACCTGGATGGCCCGCCGCCTGCGCGTCCTGTTCGATAAATACCTGGGCGAAGGCTGGCTCGAGCGTCTCGACGACCCGGAGACCTGGGTCAAAGTGGACAGCATTCCCGATAACGAGCTGTGGGCGGTCCGCATGCACCTCAAACGCAAGCTGGTCTTCTACGTGCTCAACCGTGTCCGCACGCGCTGGATGAATGGTGATCTCCAGCCTGTACAAGCCATCGCCTCCGGGGTTATGCTCGACCCCCATGTGTTGACCATCGGCTTCGCCCGCCGCTTTGCCACTTACAAGCGCGCCAACCTGGTTTTTAGTGATCTTAACCGCCTGCTCGAACTCGTTAACCGTCCCAACCGCCCGGTACAAATTATCTTTGCCGGTAAGGCTCATCCCGCCGATGAACCCGGCAAAATGCTCATCCAGGAAGTCTACCGCGTCGTCAAAAAGGCCGAGAACGGCGGACGCCTCGTCTTTCTTGAGGATTATGATATGAACCTGGCCCGTTACCTGGTCCAGGGTGTGGATGTGTGGATGAACACCCCGCGCCGTCCAAACGAAGCTTCCGGGACCTCGGGCATGAAAGCCGCCTTGAATGGCGCGCTCAACTTCTCGGTGCTCGACGGCTGGTGGCGCGAGGCTTATAACGGGACCAACGGTTGGGCCATCGGCGAGGATGCCGATCTCGATTCCGAGGTCCAGGATGAGGCAGACGCTGAGAGCCTGTACGCTACGCTGGAAAATAAGATCATCCCGTTGTACTACACCGAACGCGGCGGCGAAGACATTCCGCACAAGTGGGTGGCGATGATTAAAGATTCCCTGCGGACTGTCACGCCGCAGTTCAGCACCCGGCGGATGCTCAAAGAATACGTGGACCGGTTGTATATGCCAGCGATGAAATAACCTGGTCTTGAAAGGATGGTGTCCCATGTTCGAAATTTTCCTCTCCCCCGTTGCCTGGCTTGGCGCCCTCGGCATCTTCGCCCTGCGCGTCAGTGACATGACCTGCGACACCCTGCGCATGTTGTTCGTGGTGCGCGGGCGCAAGGGGATTGCCTGGGTGCTTGGCTTTGTCCAGTCGGTCATTTTCGTCATCGCCATCACCTCGGTGCTGCAACACCTGGATAATCCGTTGAACGTCATCGGCTACGCCGCCGGGTTTGCCACGGGCAACGTGGTCGGGATGTGGATCGAGGAACGGCTGGCCATCGGGCACGTCAAGATCAGCATTGTCACCCAGCGGTTGGGAACATTAATGTCCCAGGCTTTGCGAGACTCCGGGTTTGGCGTGACCGAGATTCCGGCCCGCGGCCGGGACGGCATGGTCAGTATGCTGAGTGTCAGCGTGCTGCGCAAGGATGTGTCGAAAGTCGAGGATATCGTCCATGCGACGGACGCGGAGGCCTTTGTCATCTCGGAAGATGTGCGCCCGCTGCGGCGCGGGTTCTGGCGGGCATAAAATTCGGGGCGACCATGCAGACCGCCCCGACGGGAACATTTGCAGCAGCGGGGTTTATCCCCACCCGGTCTTATTTAAAAGGTGAATTTCCCGTTCTTGTAAATGGCTTCTCCATCTACAACGATCTCAGAGTCGTCCTGCATGCCGCAGATCATATCCCAGTGGATCATGCTCTTGTTTTTGCTGCCTGTTTCCGGATAGCCCGCACCGAGTGCCATGTGGAAGGTACCGCCAAGCTTCTCGTCGAACAGGATGTTGCGTGAGAAGTGGTCAATTTCGTAGTTCGTACCAATGGCGAATTCGCCCAGGTAACGCGCCCCCGGGTCCGAAGCGCACATTTCCAGCAGGAAGGGTTGATTCTTGTCAGCTTTGGCTTTTGCGACCCGGCCATTGGCGAAGGTCAGTTCCACACCTTCGACCATGACACCGTTATAGATGGCAGGATAAGAGAAGCGCACCCAGCCGTTGGCCGAGTCCTCGACCGGGCCGGTATAGATTTCGCCATCTGGCATGTTGTTTAAGCCCGCACCGTTGAGGAACTTGCGCCCCTTGATGGACAGGGTTAGGTCCACATTCGGACCGCGCAGGATAATCTGGTTATGGCCCTGGAGGCGGTCAATGATCTTGCTCTGTTTGGTCTCCACCTTCTTCCAGAATGCGACCGGGTTCGCTTCGTCGGCGTGGCAGGCACGGTAAACGAAGTCCTCGAAGTTCCGGACACTCATCCCGGCTTCCACGGCGAAACCCTTGGTGGGGAACAGGGTGGTGACCCATTTGAAGGAGCGGTCGGCGCCGCGGCGCATTTGGGCCTCCATAATGGGAGCAAGAGCCTTCTGTCGCCGCCGCTGCTTGGCCGGATCCACGCCCGAGAGGGCACGCGGGTTGGTGGCCGAGTGGATGCGGATGCGGCTCTCAAACTGGTCATAGGCCAGCTTACGGAAAGGCGGGGTGGCATCCAGTTGTTCGTTTTTTGCAACCGCGAACAGGATCTCATCCTGATCGGTCAGTTCCAGGAGCAGGTATGGATGCCCGCCGCGTTCCAGAATGGCAGCATAGAGGGCGCGCACCAGCGGTTCGGCCGCGGTGGTCGCCTCGATGGCAACCCGGTCGCCGGGTTTGATCTGCGCCGAGTGGTCCACCAGAATTTTTGCAAGTCGTTCAACACGAGGATCAGCCAAAAGAGACTCCTTTTGTAACAAGTGGTCCGCGAATTATAACATTTTAGATACCAGGCCAACAGCAAAACTGGTGCAAAATCAGGACTTTCACAAAGTCTACTGCTATTTTCGCAGTACCCTGTGAAAGCCTGGTAATCCCCACCCCCTTACCCCCGCCCCAGGGCGGGGGAAAAAAAGATCTTGGGGTGTTGGCGGGCTGCTTTGCAGCCCGCCAACACCCCAAACCCCGAGTTTGTGAAAACCGTGGGTGCAAAATGGCAGACGGAAATCACACTTTTCCGCTCAAGATTTCCAGCATTTTTGCGTGCAGGCTGGGTGGGGCTGCCAGCAAGGAACAGGGATGTGTAAGATATTCGCTTTGCCCGTCCAGGTTGGTGACAATCGCCCCGGCTTCAGCGGCGATCAGCCCTCCGGCGGCCATATCCCAGGGCTTGAGAGACAATTCCCAGAAACCATCGAAACGACCGGCGGCCACGTAGCACAGATCCAGGGCAGCCGAGCCGAGGCGGCGCACGCCCTGGGTCATTCTGGTAAAACGGCCAAAGTATTCGAGATTGTTTTGCGGTGTGGACCAAGCGTCGTATGGGAAACCGGTTACGAGCAGGCTGCGCTGAAATTCCGTCACTCGTGAGACCTGGAGCCTGCGTCCGTTACACCAGGCTCCCTGCCCACGTTCGGCCGCGAATAATTCGTCCCGCATCGGGTCGTAGACTACGCCCAAGGTCACGACTCCGTTGCGGGCATAAGCAATGGATACTGTAAAAATGGGAATGCCATGGGCATAGTTGGTCGTCCCATCCAGTGGGTCTACATACCACTGGTCAACCTGGCGGCCGGGCACCAGGCCGATTTCCTCGGAGACGATCTGGTGTCCGGGGAAGAGACGCTGGATTTCGCCGAGTATAAATGCCTCAGACTGGCGGTCCACTTCGGTGACGAGGTCAATAACGTCCTTATAGTCCACCTGGTGTTCGTGCTCGTATCCGAGGTGCAGAAGTTCACCGGCCTGGCGGGCCAGCCGTTCGAGGTTCGAAAGCGCAGGTTTCATGGTTAGCGGTGCTTGAATTTATCCAAGATATGGTAAATCTGGTTGAGTTCCGCCCGGATTTCGTCGCGGTCATTTTGGGTCTGCCGGAGCAGAGTCTCGAACCCCGGACGCTGGAGTTCAAGAATGTTTGGAACGTCTTCGACAACGAGGATAGGACCGAAAGGAATTATCATAGTGAGGCCATTGTAGCCCGATTTATATCAGTGGAGAAGAAACTATCTCCACGCGTGCAAGGGGGTTGCTTCGCCGCCAAAAATAAAACGGCGGCTCGCAACGACGCAGAAAATGGGTTTAAAAAACCTTGAAGTAATGGAGCAACGCCAACAGTGCGATGACTGCCAGGATGACCAGGCAGCCTTGGAACAGATATTTCAGGAGATGCCTCCAGAAAAAGCGGATGACCACAAACACCACAACGACACCTACAACGGCCAGCAACAACCAGACAATTTGACTCGATGAGAATGTCGAAAAATCAACGGACATATCCAACCTCCTGAAAGGAATCTTACTCTGCCTCTGCGAGATGTTCCACGGGGTGAGTACCGGTCTCCACCGAGTAAACCCGTCCCCGCTTGATGACCTGTCTGACGAGGTTCGTCCCGAAGCGATAGCCAAGATGACGGTAATCCGCTACAGACAGGATGAGCAAATCAGCCTGCTTGCCGGGTTCGAGGGAGCCGATCCGGTCGGCGCGGCGGATGGCGTGGGCGGCGTTGATGGTGGCGGCAGCAATGGCCTGGGCAGGCGTCAGTTTCAGGGACCGGCAAGCCAGCGCAATGACGAACTGCATGGACTCGCACCATGCGGTACCAGGGTTACAGTCGCTGGCCAGTGCCAGGAGGCCGCCAGCGGCGATGATCTTCTGCGCCGGGGTGTATTCGCTCTCGGCCAGTCCAAAGGGCGTACAGGGCAGCGAGACGGCCACGGTATCGCTCGAAGCCAGTGCCTGAATATCGCCATCGGATGTCTTCACTAAATGGTCTACCGAACCAGCCTCCAGTTCGACGCCCAGCGAAGCGCCGCCCAGGTTGTCGAACTCGTCGGCGTGGAGTTTGAGCGGGAAGCCCAACTCTTTGGCTTTGGTCAATATCTGGCGGGACTGGGCCAGGTCGAATGCGCCGGTCTCGCAGAAGACGTCCACAAAAGGCAGGGGACAGTTGGCTGTTGACGGCTGGCTGCTCCACCACTGGTGGATGAACGGCAGCATCTCTGCGCACAGCAGGTCAGTATAGGCTTGCGGGTTGCCTTTATATTCGGGGGGAATGGCGTGGGCGCCCAGAAACGTCGGAGCCAGTTCGAGCGGACCGGCGGCGTCGAGGGCCAGGATGGCTTGCAACATTTTGAATTCAGTTTCGGTATTGAGGCCGTAGCCGGTCTTGACTTCGGCGGTGGTGGTGCCGTGGGCGAACATACGGGCAAGACGCGGACGGGTCTCGTCCATAAGGGTTTCAATGGAAGCTTCCCGCGTCTTGCGGACCGTTGAGTTGATCCCGCCGCCCGCCGCCAGGATGTCGAGGTATTTGGCCCCGGCCAT
>JADGQD010000014.1 GCA_017882065.1 Anaerolineales bacterium
TTCGGGAATGGATGCCTGCAGGACGCCCAGTTCCCAACCTTTGCTAATCAACTTGGATGGGAGTTCTTTATTCTCCTCGGCATCGTGGGCCGCTTTCCGCAGGTCGCTGGTGGCATAGCGGTTGACGGCATCAATCAGCATTTTTTGTTCATCTGACGGTTCAAAAGAATACATGGCTCCTCCTTTGGGTGTGGGTTACACGTTCACAGAATCGGGTTGACATATTTGTGTTTCCAGCCACCGTTCCTTCGGGCAATATCCTCAGGACAGGTTCCGGCGCGCTGAGTGCGTTTTACAAGGTACTGTGAAAATAATTGAACCTGAATCATTGTTTTTTCCTTACTTTTTGGCTGCTTCGGTTCAGAAATTTATATTAGGAACATAGGATCGTTTTGACTTTCTTTGTGACCGTATCGTTGATGCGCTGATAGCGGATGACCACTGGGCAGTAATCGGATTCTAGTTCTTCCATGTTGACAATGCGCAGCAGGCCGCGCTGGTGAAGATATTCCACGTGCGCGCCGGCCTCCTCGATCGCCAGCAGGACATGGTAACCATTCACGCTGCCAAAGAGTTCCTTCGAGATATCCGCGATGGTATGCGGCTCGGCGAGGAATTCCAGTGTAAGTTTCAACCGGGCGGCGTGCTCCCGGCGGATCTCGGCCAGGCGCACCGGCAGATTGGGGATCGGATCGTCGTGACCGGCCAGGGTTAGAGAAGAACCGCCGGCCCACTTTTCGAGCAAATCAAGCGAATCAAGATAATGTCCCAGCCCCGTGGAGAGTGTCAGCCGCTCGGGACTCTGGTGGGGAGAGATTCTGCCAAGTACATGATCGCCGCTGAAGAGGATGTCGTGCAGGCGGATGGCAACATGCCCGGCGCAGTGTCCCGGTACGTGCAACATTTCGAAAGAGCCGAGGCGCATCCCTTTGGCATTGTAGGTGAAATCCACCTTCACCGAATGGGAGAGCAACTTGTTGACGCGGTACATGGTGAGGATGCCTTCGCGCTTATCCTCTGGGACGCCGGCCTCAACCAGATAAGCCTTCAATCGGTTCTCGGCGATGGCCACGCGTTCCTCGTAATTGGTCAGATTGCCCAGGTCGAGTTCGTGGATGCCGATGAGGGCATTCGTGCGTCCGTTTAGGAAAACCAGCCCACCGAAATGGTCAATGTGGCCGTGGGTGATAAGTATGTGGGTCAGGTCTTCAATGCGAATTGTCCGTCCGGCCGCGCGGCTGGCTTGATCGAACCCGGCTTCCATGTGGGCATTGGAATCGCCGAAGCCGGAGCCAGTGTCTATCAGCACAGTGTGACCATCCACCAGAACCAGATAGGCGTACGCCCAGAACTCCGGGAAGACGTTCATAGGGATTCGGAAAATGCGTGCCCCGCCGGTCGTCTCGAAAGTTTGGAAGGTGTAGGGAATTTTGGTGGAATGGATATCCATTATCAACGCCCTCTTAGTCCATCCAATAAGAGCGCGGCAAATTGGTCGGAAATCTGCCCGATGGAAAACAATCCGTCCGAGCGGTACCAGGTGATCGTCCAGTTCATCACACCCAACAGGGCGCGGACCGTCATGGACGGGTCGGTATTGTGGAACACGCCGCTCTCCACACCCTCCTGTATCAGATCGCGCCACAACCGTTCAAATCGGTCGCGGCGCGGAATGTGGCGTTCATGATATTCCGGGTCGAGCGAGCGGTGTTCAAGCAGCAGGACTGCCGCCAGGTCAGCGTGCTCGGCCAGACTTCCCAGATAGACGCGCACTGCCCGGCACAATTTCTCGTCAACAGGCATGTCCTGTGTAATAACGGCTGAAACACGCTCGATCAGCAAGTCCAGTGCCTGGTCAAGAAGCGCGAGCAGGATTTCCTGTTTGCTCGAAAAATGGTGGTAGAGACTGGCCTTTTGCAGATTGACCGCGTCAGCAATATCCTTCATCGAGGCAGCATGAAAGCCTTTCTTACGGATAATCTGCGCAGCGGCTTCAAGGATCAGTTCGCGGTTCATAAATAGTCTACCGACCGGTCGGTAAATAAAGAATACCAGAATTGGAATTAAGAGTCAATAGCGATAGATCTGGTTTCGGTAACACAACGGTTCAGTATGACTATTCCCATAAAACCATCTATAGATCAACCGGGTGGATTGTTAACGAAGCCCCTGTCGTATAAGCACAGGGGCTGGGAGTGAGGGTTTAAGAGTTTATTTGCCCATTTTCTTCTTGAACGCCACAGTCAGCGCCGGGACGATCTGGAATAGATCGCCGACCACCCCGTAGCGCGCCAATTTGAATATGGGCGCTTCGGGGTCCTTGTTGATGGCAACGATAACTTTGCTGGTGCGCATACCGGCTAGGTGCTGGATCGCCCCTGAAATGCCGCAGGCGATATATACATCCGGCGAGACTACTTTGCCAGTCTGCCCCACCTGGTGAGTGTAGGGGACGTAGCCAGCATCCACCGCCGCGCGCGAGGCCCCGACGGCTGCCCCCAGCGCCGAGGCCAGATCTATGACCAGCGCAAAGCCCTGTTGGGCTCGCCAGATTTCGGCTTGTTTCTCGTCCAGTCCGGCCGGTGGTGTCAGGGCCGGGTTATTCGAGACGCCGCGTCCCCCGGAGACGATCACACTTGCATCCGTCAGGCTGACGCCGCTTTCGCTGGTAGTGTAACCTTCTACTTTGGTAGGGAAATCGCCAATGGCAGCAGCTACCTTGGTTAACGTCCCGGATTTCCCGGCCTGCTGGGCTGGTTTCGGAAAAGCCCGCCCACGCAGGGTAATGATCTGCGGTCTGGATGAGCAAGTTTCCTTGGTCAGCAGTTTTCCAGCGTAGATCGGGCGAGTGACAGTGATTTTACCGCCCGTGGCCTCTAAGGATGTCACGTCTACCATCACGCCGGTCCTCAAGTCAATGGCGACCATGCCAGCTAGCTCACGGCCGCGCGTCGTGGTCGGGAATAGGAGCAGGTCCGGGGTCCGCTCCGCTGAGAGCTTGCTAAGGGTCGTCGCGTAGGCTTCCGCGCGGTAATCGACCAGGGACGCATCGTCTGCCAGCAGCACCTCGTCCGCGCCATACTCAAAAGCGGCTTTTGCCAGTGCTTCGATGCCAGAGCCAAAGACCAGCGCGGTGACATTACCGAGCGTTTTACCGACGCCGATGGTTTCCCACGAGGCGGGTAGGGCATTGCCCTTGAAGTGGTCAATATAAACCCAGGTGTTCATAGGACTTTCTCCGCCAAGATTTTATTGGCTAGTGTTTCAGAGATCTCTTCCGGACTGCCGCCAGTGATGAACTCGCATTTGACTTCCCGGCTGGGTGGGTTTATTATCTCCGGCCAGGCGATGACAGAGGCCGGCGCGGCAATGCCCAACTCAGTCAGCGGCCAGGTCGGGATTTCGGCGCGCGAGGCTTTGCGGATGCCCATGAACGAGGGGTAGCGCGGCTCGCCAAAGTCTTTTGTCAAGCTGAAGACGGCAGGCAGTTTGGCCGTGACGATCTGCCGCCCTTCCTCGATACCGCGTTCGACTCGAACGTTGATCCCCTCGATTTTGATAACCGAGGCCAGGGTCAGCGCGGGCCAGCCCAGCAAACGAGCCGTCTGCGCCGGCACCAGGCCGGCGTCACCGTCAATGGCCTGGCGGCCAAAGAAGGCCATGTCCACACCACCGGTTTTCAGGATGGTAGCCGCCAGGACTTGGGCGGTAGCTTGAGTATCCATGTTGACCAGGGCGGGATCGCAGATCAAGGTGGCATCATCGGCCCCCATGGCAAGGGCGCGCTTGAGCGCTTCTTTGGTGCTCTCGTCACCGATGGTAATAGCAGTGACGGTACCACCCAGCGCCTCTTTTTGCTGGAGAGCGGCCTCCAAAGCATATTCATCCCATGGATTCATGATCAGGGGAGCATCACCCCAGGATACTTTTCCATGCTCAACGACGACTTTGGCTGTTGAATCCGGGACTTGTTTTATACAGACAACAATTTTCATGAAACATCCTCCTTTTATCAAAACTCTCTGCCTGTTCCTGGAGAAACCGATTTTCCATCATCGCAATTATTATACAACACTCCCCAGAAGCTTTGATAGTTCACGCATGTGGATCAATTGATGCCCATAAATGGCCCCTATCATTGTCTCAACATTCACATCCCCTAATACCGGATGTCGTCCGATCTTATCCAACTGGTCTGCACTAAGCGTCCCGATCCACTCAATGGTCTGTCGGCGTGCTTGATCCAGAAAATCAAGCAAGATTGGCGGCGATAAACCTTCCAGACGATCTTGCTCATCAGCATTGTAGCGATTGATGTCAAGATCCGGCGGGGCGCCCAAACCGCCATCAGCAACATCTTGGGCCAGGGCAAGGAGTTGTCTCTCTGCCGATACAAAATGCGCCAACAGATGACGTACCTGCCACGTTGGGTCGTTGTAGAGCGGCTTCTGCCATTGTTCCGGCGTCAAAGCGTTCAAAATCTCAAAGGTCTTTTGTCGACCTTTCTCCAATTTGGCTGCCAATGCATCTGCTCTTGGTTGTGTCATGGCAAAAGTTGTTGTCCTATCTTTTAAAAGTGGATCCAAAAGCGCTCGCTGTCATATACTGGACCGGTCAAACCGGCGATCTCAATTTCACATCCATTGCAGGATCCGGTGTCCACTTCACGGATCGCGAGCGCGCGGCCCAGCAAACATCGAGCAGATTCGTCAGTCTGTTGTACCAATTGGACAGTTTCAGTATCGTCTGGGCAAAGGGGTTCAGTCACAATTCCGGTTCGAAAGATTTTCTGAAGTAATGAAGGCATAGGCAGTACTTTTAAAAAACAATCCCTTCGTGACGTCATTAGATATAACAGCAAAAGCCCAAGAACCCACTGGTTTAAAGGGCTTCTGAAACGCCAGCGAGGTTAGCTGATGGATTCGGGTCTCAAAAGTGACCCTATCGGGCAGGCCGGATTCACCCCGTAAGGAACTGGGTTCCCCGCGCTGGAAAGCTTAGGCGCTATCTATGACACGCTGATTGGCGAAGCACGCTTTGCATCAATGTCTTGGGTATTTCCAGCATTTTCATCTTCCAGTTGTTCAAGAGTCAAGCGAGTATCCAGTAGTTGGTTGTTTAAGATCCGGCGGGCAACATCAAGCAATTCAAAGACCTCTGGATCGCGAACCCGATAATAAACGGTCGTCCCAGCTTTGCGGCTCTCAACAATATTCTTATGACGCAAGACGGACAGTTGCTGGGATACACTGGAAGATTCAATGCCCAAACGGTCCTGCAAATCAGTAACACTCAACTCACGTGCCCGGAGCAGTTCTAAGATTTTGATCCTTGCAGGGTGAGATAAAGCCTTGAAGAATTCAGCTTTGAAATTGCGGAGCGAATCTTGCATGATGTGAATTCCTTGGTAAGGAATACCATTTTACTTGAAATATGAATATCTTATTTAATTTGAATATTATAATCAAATTATATGATAAGATTGCTATCCGTCAAGGGGTGTTCTTTGGGAACTCTGTGAAATTATGATAATTAATTTGGTCAGGAAACAAAATGGAGAAAAGTTTACTGCTTGAGGTGGAAGAAGAATACTCGCCTATCGCCCGGTTGATCGAGTTGGGACGGCAGAAGAAATATGTCACCATCGACGACATCCTGCACTTCTTACCTGAAGCCGAAAAGGATATTGAGCAATTGGAGGAAGCTTTTTCGGCGCTCTTGAGTGCGGGAGTTGCTTTTGTTGAAGACACCCCTGTCAGTGAACCACCAGAGAATGAATTAGTTGCTGTGGAAGGAACCGAGACCGGGGCTGAGCCAGAATTTTCGTCGGACGATCTTCTCGCCAACATTGACGCCGTCGACACCATTGGGCTGTATCTCAAAGAAGTCAGCCAAGTCCCGCTGCTGACAGCGACAGAAGAAGTCAAGCTCGCCAAGCGCATCGAGCACGGACGGACGGCTCGTGAAGAACTGGCGCGCGGCAAAGTCGTCCCCCACCGCCGGATCGAATTGCGTAAATTCATCGAAGACGGTTGGTCTGCCCGCGAGCACCTAATTACAGCCAACTCTCGTCTGGTGATCAGTATCGCCAAAAAATATATGGGGCGCGGCGTACCCTTCCTTGACCTGATCCAGGAAGGCAATATCGGCCTCATGCGTTCCACCAAAAAGTTCGACTACCACCGTGGTCACAAATTCAGCACCTATGCCACTTGGTGGATCCGCCAGGCCGTGACACGCGCCATTGCTGACCAGGGACGTACCATCCGTGTCCCGGTTCACATGGGTGATCAAATCAACAAGCTCTTCCGCATCCAGCACCAGTTGACTCAGCGCCTGGGCCGCGAACCAACCGTCGAGGAGATGGCCGAAGCACTGGAAGTGCCACCCCAAAAAGTCGAGAACATAATCCGGGTTGCGCGCCGGCCGCTGTCGTTGGAAACGCCAACTGGTGATGATGAAGACTCAGTACTCGGCGACTTTATTGAAGATGACGAAATTGTTCAGCCCGATGAAACCGCGACATATAATCTGCTGCGCGAGAATTTGCGCGAAGTCTTAAACGGATTGCCGCCCCGCGAAGTGCGCATCCTGCAACTGCGCTATGGCTTGCTCGATGGGCAGGCCTACACGCTGGAGGAAGTTGGGCGCAAGATGGGCGTGACGCGTGAGCGCGTCCGCCAGATCGAAGCCCAAGCCTTGACCCGTCTGCGTCACCCGTCCATCCACCGCAAACTGCACGACTATCTGGGTGAATAACTGCTGTTTTAATCTCCGTCACTATGAAAGTTCTGCCGTTAAAGATAAAACAACGTGATCTGATAAAATTAGTAAAAGCCCTTCACCCTCTCATCTTTCTATTATCCGTATATGTGGTACCCCCTTGCGAGTGATATCCACCCATTTGCGCAAAAACAATAAGAGATCGAAACAGTGGAAAGAACCTCGCCTGACGCACGAACATTGGTTTTGTGTTATGACCGCAAAATCAGGTTGTGTTGTATTCGATTTTGAGAGATAATCAGAATAAATAACCCGCAAATTACCAGTCAAAATCCACAAGCTTCACTACTCGTTCCTCGTACTTGTTTCATTCCAGGTCCCTCTAAATCGATGATAAATAGGTCGGTTTTTTGGGCACAACATGTTGACGTTATGGCCGATATATGACCTGTTGCCTTGTCTTGATCCTAACATAAAAGTTGGATCAGTTTTCGGAGGCAGGTCAATTTGGGTCCTGACGATTTACATTTGGTTTTCTGGGAATATGTCTGGTCGTAAGTTCGTTTTAGAATCAAGACAAACACTCTGGTCATAACTGGTGAGCCACCCCAATGCACCCGGCCCGGCATGCTGTGTCAACGCACGCTTCCAAGTCGGGGTGCGAGACGAGGTACCATAAGCGGTCAGTGTCATCAAAAAGCATCTAGGCGAAACCATAGCAGTTGATAAAGGTAGTAAAGGCTGGAGCAAAATAACTCCATGGCTGAGTGCGCTCATCGTTCAACCATGGAGCATTATTGTGATAGAAATTCAACCGATTTACATTCTTTCAGCTGTAAAGATTACCAATTATCCTATTTATCAAATAAACTGTACAGAAAAGAGTACTCTCTGGCGGTTAAATTGATGAATAGTACAACCAAAAATCGTTCGCTCAACCTCCTTCTAACAACTACAACCTCCAGTTATCAGCCGGGCTGGCTTTACGGTGGGCCTGTTCCACATCCACTTCAGCGATGCGGGCATAGTGTTGCACCATCTCCAGAGTCGCATGACCCAGCAATCGTTGCAATGTAAACAGGTCACCACCTGAGCCCAGGTAGGTGATTGCGAACGTATACCGGAAACGATGAGGTTAAGCCTTTTTCACATACGTGCTCCCCCAGAAATTCAGGAGGAAGCGTATCGCAAAGGTATCATCCCTTATATTCCTGGCAGTCGGTAGGATTTCGAGGAGGAAAAATGAACCTTTTTGATAACCCATTAGAAGCATAGCTAGAGCATCTCATTCTTGAGCTCTCCACTTTTTGCGGGGGCAGGATTCGAACCAGCGACCCGTAGGTTACGGGTTCCAATCCTATTTCGCACACTTTTAAAGCGAAAAAGTGCCTAAAAAGGCACTTTTCCCCACTTTGTGGGACTAACGCAGTTGCGGGGGCTGGACTCGAACCAGCAACCTCCAGGTTATGAGCTGCAATCTTTCGTCGCACATTACAGACCAACGGGCTGCTGATTTTGCCTGACCCGGCGGTTTGAGATAGATTGGGGCCCGGCGAGTTAAAGTTGGGTAATCAGCGACCGGATTCTAGCACGGAAACTAATAGAATACAAGTTCTAAATCTTTAGTTCAGACCTTAATGCGGACGTGATTATCTTCTTAAAATCCCTTCGGATGAAGTTTTTACACCCTGCGGGCGGTTGAACTTCCCGATGAATAACGGTTCTTCCGGTCTTCCCCACAGGCCTGGTTGCTTGCTCCACAGTTGGTTAGTGCACCAAGTCTAACATAACAACTGGGGGCTGGTCAAACTCAATGATATTTATCATAAAACTTGACTAGACAACACTCCTCTAGTACAATCCCGCCAATGCCCATCTATCGCTTCGTGATTCGCTTCAACCAACCCGACCCGCGCTCCGCCTCCCTGCTTGCCGACGCCCATGCGCTGGGGTTCGAGCAACTCAAACTGATAACTTGCCAGGACATCTACTTTCTCGAGGGCCAACTGTCGCCGGAGGAATGCAGGCAGTTGGCTCTCGAACTTTTAACCGACCCGGTCACGCAGACGGCGGACTGGTACGAATTTCCCGGGGCGGTGCCGTACCCTTCGACTGCGCCCAGGACAAACCTCGAGCCTGCCAACCAGTTAGTCGAAGTTACCCTCCGCCCAGGGGTCACCGACCCGGTCGCCGCGCAACTCGCCCGCGCCGCGCACGAACTAGGCTTTGACGGGGTCCATCGCGCCGCCACGGGTTCGCGTTTCCTTCTCGAAGGGCTGGATAGGGAACAAGCGGGCGAACTGGCGCGCCGACTGCTTGCCAACCCGACCATTCAACATTGGACGATGGATGCGATCGCCCCTTCCTTCCCGCAGGAGGCCGCCTCGAGCGGGGAGGTGGAGACCATCCATCTGCGTGGGCTGAGCGACTCGGAGTTTCTGGCAGTTTCCGGGTCCCGCCGCGCCGCGCTGGATCTGGCCGAGATGAAAGCCATCCATGCCTACTTCCAGTCCGAAGGCCGCGACCCGACCGACGTCGAATTCGAAGCCATCGCCCAGACCTGGTCCGAGCATTGCGGACATAAAACGTTCAAGGCAAAGATCACACTTGTCTCTTCTCTCCCCTTGGAAGAGGGGTGGAGAGGTGAGGGAGAAATTGACTCTCTCCTCAAGACCTACCTGAAATCCGCCACCGACAAAATCGCCGCTCCCTGGGTGCGCTCGGCATTTGTGGACAACGCCGGCATCATTGACTTCGACGACGAATTCGAAGTGTCGTTCAAGGTGGAAACGCACAACCACCCCTCGGCGATTGAGCCGTTCGGCGGGGCGAACACTGGCGTGGGCGGCGTGATCCGGGACGTGCTGGGCGTATCAGCCAAACCGATTGCCAATACGGACGTGCTGTGCTTTGGGCCGCAGTCGGTGCGCTTCAGTGCCTTGCCGGAGGGTGTGCTGCACCCGCGCCGGATTTTGTCGGGCGTGGTGGCAGGAGTGCAAGACTACGGCAACAAGATGGGTATCCCGACCGTGAACGGCGCACTGTGGTTCGACCCCGGCTACACTGCCAACCCGCTCGTCTTTTGCGGGACAGTGGGCCTCGCCCCGAAGGGACTCCACGTCCGCGCACCGCGGCGCGGCAACCGGGTGATATTGCTCGGCGGCCGAACGGGACGCGATGGCCTGCGCGGGGCGACCTTCTCCTCGATGACAATGGACGCCCAGACCGGCGAGGTCTCCGGCGCGTCGGTGCAGATTGGCGACCCGATCACCGAGAAGGGACTGGTGGATATCCTGCTCCCGGCGCGTGACCGCGGCCTGTACACGGCCATCACCGACTGCGGCGCGGGCGGACTCTCTTCCGCAGTTGGGGAGATGGCATCATCCATCGGCGCGGACGTGGACCTGGCGCACGTCCACCTGAAATATCCCGGCCTGACCCCGTGGGAAATCTGGCTCTCTGAAGCCCAGGAGCGCATGGTCGTGGCTGTCCCGCCGGAGAACATCCCTGCTTTGCAGGAATTATGCGATACCTTCAACACCGAACTGACCGATATTGGTGAATTCACCGGTTCCGGCCGGCTGGTGGTGCGATATGACAACAAGGTGGTGCTGGATTTGGCGAATGAGTTCTTGCATGAAGGGATACCGCAACGACAGCTCATAGCGATTTTTTCAACCCTCTCCCCTTCCCTCCCCCGTCGTGACGGGGGAGGGTTTGGTGGGGGTTCTCTTGCTGAAACCCTTCTCAAACTCCTTTCCCACCCGAACATTGCCTCTAAAGCCCCCATCATCCACCTCTACGACCACGAAGTCCAGGGCGGGACGGTGGTCAAACCGCTGGCAGGTCTGGAAGCGGATGCGCCTTCCGACGCGGCTGTCGTCAAGCCGATTGGCACGACCGGTAAAACCGGCATTGTGCTTTCCAACGGACTCAATCCCGAATATGGCAAGCGCGATGCCTACCATATGGCCCTCGCCGTTCTGGACGAAGCCATCCGCAACGCGGTCGCAGTCGGTGCTGACCCGGCGCGCATCGCCGTGCTCGACAACTTCTGCTGGGGCGACCCCCTGCGCCCTGAAACGCTCGGTTCGCTGGTGGAGGCGGCCCGCGGTTGTCACG
Organism: Anaerolineales bacterium; assembly: GCA_017882065.1. Lineage (GTDB taxonomy): Bacteria > Chloroflexota > Anaerolineae > Anaerolineales > Villigracilaceae > UBA877. The sequence continues at coordinate 10,846 of JADGQD010000014.1, forward strand.
ACGGCGCGCTGCTCTTCGACACACCATTCATTTCCGGTAAGGACTCGCTCAACAACGAGTACCTCGGGGCGGACGGCCAGCGTCACGCCATCCCGCCCACGCTGCTGATTTCCGCCATTGGCCTCATCCCCGATATCGCCAAAGCCGTGACGATGGACTTGAAAACGGCTGGCAACCTGCTATACTTGGTTGGCGAGTTCGCCCCGGTGTTCGGCGGCAGTCACTTCGAACTTCTTGCTCCCGACCTTTCACATGATCCTGTTCCGACGCTCGCGACCAATACCCCGAAAGTTTACCGTGCCTTGCATACGTGCACCAAACAGGGACTTATCCGCTCCTGCCACGACCTGTCCGAAGGCGGACTGGCTGTCTCCGCGGCGGAGATGTGCATCGGCGGCCGCCTCGGGCTGGACCTCGATCTTGGTCCGCGCGAACCGGTCCGGGGTCTCTTCGGCGAGACGACCGGCTGTCTACTCGTGGAAGTCGAGCCAGACAAAGCCGAGGCCTTCGAAGCCCTGTTTGCGGGTCTGCCTGTCGTCCGCCTCGGAACTGTGACAGACGCGCCCACCCTGTCCATCCGGACGAATACCGAATTACAAATTGCCATTCCCATCACTGCCCTTGTCACCGCATGGAACACCCCTCTCCAATGACCACAAAACCAACCGCACTCATCCTCCAGGCTTACGGCACCAACCGCGATCAGGACGCGGCCGAGGCCCTATCCCTCGCCGGGGCGGACCCGGTCCTTGTTCCGCTCAACCATCTCCGCCTCGGCAAGCGGCATTTCTTGGATTTCCAACTGCTCGTCGTTCCCGGCGGTTTCTCCTACGCCGACGCATTGGGCGCCGGGAAACTGCTAGCCCTCGACCTGAAAGCCTACTTCGCGGACGAAATCCGCGCCTTTGTGGAAAGCGGCAGGCCGGTCATCGGCATCTGCAACGGTTTCCAGGCGCTGGTAAAAGCAGGCATATTACCAGGGAATAGAGAACAGGGAATGGAGAGCAGTGACGCGACCGCGACATTGACTTTCAATGCAAAGGGACATTTTGAATGTCGTTGGGTTTCTTTGCGCCCGGTCTCTCAGAATTGCATTTGGACAAAAGGCTTATCAGAAACCATCGAAAGCCCCATTGCCCATGCTGAAGGCAATTTCCAGACCTCGGACCAATCTCTACTCTCTGCTCTCTCCTCTCTAAACCAAATTGCCCTCACCTACGCCCACCCCGACGGTTCTCCTGCAAACGGCGAGTATCCTACCAACCCCAACGGCTCACTTCTTGACATTGCCGGACTCTGCAACCCGGCGGGCAACGTTCTTGGCCTGATGCCGCACCCGGAGAATCACATCCATCCGCACCAGCACCCGCGATGGACACGCGGTCTGACAATGGGTAGCGGTCTGCCCTTATTCAGAAAGGGCGTGAAATATGCAGAGGCACTATGATTGCCAAAGATGAATTGCTCAAACTCCTTCCTCAGGCCTTCGAAGGCACTGACTTGCCCCTCGACGGGCGCGCAGTTGGCAAAGTCCGCGAATGGTACAACTTGCCAGACGGGAAACGACTCATCGTCACCACCGACCGGCTTTCGGCATTTGACCGCGTCCTGGACGCCGTCCCGTATAAGGGACAGGTGCTGAACCAGCTTGCCGCCTGGTGGTTCGAGCAGACCCGAGACTTGATCCCTAATCACCTGATTGCCTTGCCTGACCCGAATGCTGCCATCGTGACCGAGGCGCAGCCGTTCCCCGTTGAGGTGATTGTGCGCGGCTACATTACCGGCGTGACCTCCACCGCACTGTGGTACCGCTACTCGCTCGGCGAGCGCGACATCTACGGCTACCACTTCCCGGAAGGTTTGCGGAAAAACGAAGCCCTGCCGGAACCGATCATCACGCCCACTACCAAAGGCGGCTCGACCGGTCACGACGAGCGTTTGACCTGTGCCGAGGTAACGGAAAAGGGTTATCTCGACGCGGCGACCTGGGGGCAGATCCAGTCTGCCGCGCTCGCAATCTTCAAACGCGGACAGCAAATCGCACAGAAAGCCGGTCTCATCCTGGTGGATACCAAATACGAATTCGGCCGCGCTCCCAACGGGACGGTGATGCTGATTGACGAAGTCCACACCCCCGACTCGTCCCGTTTCTGGGAGGTAGATATCTACGCCACCCGCTTCGGGGCAGGGGAAGAACCGGAAAACTTCGACAAGGAATTTATCCGCATCGCCTATGCCGAAAAAGGCTTCCGCGGCGACGGCGAAATCCCAGCCATGCCGGCTGAACTGTGGGCTGCTGCCAGCCAGCGGTACATTGCCATCTATGAGATGCTGACCGGGCAGGTGTTCGTGCCGGCGGCATACCCGGTCGAACCGAGGTTGGCAGAAAATTTGCGCATTGCATGTATACTCGATAACTAGAACAGGAAAGGCCGAATGAACAAACCATGTGTTGTCATCCTGATGGGGTCCAAAGCAGACCTGGAACACTGCCAAAAAATCGCCGAAGCCTGTAAAGGCTACGGGTTGGAAGCCATCCTGCGAGTGGCCTCGGCACACAAAACGCCGGAGCATGCGCTCGCCATATTGCAGGAATACGAAGCCGACCCGCGTCCGAAGGTCTACGTCACTGTCGCCGGGCGGAGCAATGCCCTCTCGGGCTTCACCGACGGGGCGGTCAGCGCGCCGGTCATCGCCTGCCCGCCGCCGCCGGACGCGTTCAGCGGGGCGGACATTTACTCATCCCTGCGCATGCCTTCGGGGATTGCGCCGGCCCTCGTGCTGGAACCGGCCAACGCGGCGCTGTTGGCGGCGAAAATTCTCGGCCTGGTGGATGCCGGTGTACGCGCAGCTGTGACCGCGTCCCAGAAACGGGCCGCTGAAAAAATCCTACAGGATGACCAGTCGCTCCAATGAGTCCTGTCTACGACGACCATCCCCATGACGAATGCGGCGTGATCGGCATTTTCGCTCCAAAAGAGGACGTGGCGCGCATGGCATTCTTTGGGCTGTACGCCCTCCAGCACCGCGGCCAGGAGGCGGCGGGCATCGCCGTGGCGGACGGCCAGAGCATGTCCATGTATAAAAATGTCGGGCTGGTGGCGCAGGTCTTCCGCCCAAGCACGCTCGACGATCTCAATGGGAATTTTGCTATTGGCCACACGCGTTACTCGACTACCGGTTCATCGTCGGCACGCAATGCCCAGCCGTTCATGATCGAGACCATCCACGGGCCGCTGGCGCTGGCCCACAACGGCAACCTGATCAACTCGGCCGTACTGCGGGAGGAACTGCTGGCGCATGGGGTGGGCATGTCGTCATCATCAGACAGCGAAGTGATGACGATGATGCTGGCCCGCAACGGGGGCGGCACCTGGGTGGAGCGCATCCGGCACGCCATGGAACGATGGCTGGGGGCGTACTCGCTGATGGTGCTGACTCGCGATTGTGTGTATGCGGTGCGGGACCCGTGGGGGGTGCGCCCGTTGAGCGTGGGAGTACTGCCCAGCGGCGGGTCCGCGGCTGCGTCTGAGACCGGCGCTCTCCGCACCCTGGGTTGCGTCGCCATTCGGGAAGTGAAACCCGGCGAGATTGTTACCCTGTCCGATAATGCCTGGGTCGTTACCCAGGCTATCCAGCCTGCCCAGCCACTGGCGCGCTGCGTTTTCGAGATGATCTACTTCTCGCGACCGGACGCGGTCTGGGACGGGAAGAGCGTCCACCAGGTGCGGCAGAACCTTGGCCGCGAACTGGCACACGAGTACCCCGCTGAAGCAGACGTGATCATCCCGGTGCCAGACTCATCCATCCCGGCCGCGATCGGCTACGCAGCCGAGTCGGGCATCCCGTACAACGACGGCTTCATCAAGAACCGCTATGTAGGGCGGACGTTCATCGAGCCTACCGATTCATTGCGCAAGCGTGGCGTTGCGCTGAAGTTCAATGTAATCAACGAAAATGTCCTCAACAAACGCGTTGTCATGATTGACGATTCCATCGTGCGCGGCAATACCACCGGCCCGCTCATCAAACTTCTGAAAGATGCTGGCGCGGACGAAGTCCACGTGCGGATTACCTGTCCGCCCATCACCAGTCCCTGCTTCATGGGTGTGGACATGGGTAAGCAGGATGACCTGATCGCTCACCAGCGGACGGTGGAGGAAATCCGCAAGTATGTCAATGCCAATAGTCTCTCATATCTGTCATTGGGTGGCATGATGAAGGCTGTAGGGAGTGCTGACGGTTACTGCCAGGCCTGTTTTACCGGCAAGTATCCGCTGCCGGTGGACCTGGAAACAGTCAAGACCGGGTTCGAAAAGGGCATCCGGTGATCCTATGAATATTCTCCTGATCGGCTCCGGCGGGCGGGAACATGCCATTGCCTGGAAGGTATCTCAATCGCCAAAACTAAGCAAACTCTATATCCTGCCCGGCAATCCGGGCACGGCGTCACTCGGGGAAAATGTAGCTGATATTTCAGACGACCATCCGGCAATGGTGACGTTGTGTCGCGAAAAACGGATCGACCTGGTCATCGTCGGGCCGGAAGCGCCGCTGGCGGCGGGGATTGTGGACTCGCTTTCCGCTGAGGGAGTCCGTTGTTTCGGTCCGCGCATGGCTGCGGCACGGATTGAGTCGTCCAAGTCTTTCGCCAAACAGTTCATGGCCCGCCACCGCATCCCGACGGCGCGCTACGCGTTGTTCAAAAACCACGCTGAAGCGGTACGTTATCTTGAACAGGTGGATTATCCAGTGGTCATCAAAGCTTCCGGTTTGGCGGCGGGCAAAGGCGTGATTCTGCCGGAGACGAAGGCCGAAGCGCTCGCTGCACTAGAGGCAATTATGGTCAAGCGCGATTTCGGTGCGGCCGGGGATGAAGTGGTCATCGAGGAGCGCCTGAGCGGACCGGAAGTCTCGCTGATGGCTTTCACCGATGGCCGGACGGTCGTCCCGATGCTCCCGGCGCAGGACCACAAACGCCTGCTCGACGGCGACCACGGTCCTAACACAGGCGGGATGGGCGCCTACTCTCCGGCGCCGGTCTGCCCGCCGGAGATGGTGGCGGAAATCGTCGAAACAGTCCTGCAACCGGCGGTGGAGGGGCTGCGGGTAGAAGGTTGCCCGTTTGTCGGTGTGTTGTATGCCGGGATGATGCTCACTGCGAGTGGCCCGCAGGTACTGGAATTCAACTGCCGCTTCGGCGACCCGGAAACCGAGGCGGTCTTGCCGTTGCTCGAAACCGACCTGGTCAAGATCGTCGAAGCCTGCGTGGACGGTCACCTTGCCGGCGTGGACATTTGCTGGAAAAGTGGGGCGGCGGTCTGCGTAATGCTGGCCTCCGAGGGTTATCCCGGCAAACTGGTCTTTGGTAAGCCGGTGCGTGGCTCGCGTGACAAGTTCGAGCACGGCATCTGTTTCCACGCCGGGACACGCCAGGAGGGCGGTAAGATCGTCACCACGGGCGGGCGCGTGCTCGGGGTGACCGTCTGGGATGATTCGCTCGAAGCGGCAGTAAAACGCGTCTATTCGGTTGTCGAAAAAATCTCGTTCGAAGGCATGCAGTTCCGGCGTGACATAGCCCAGCGCGCCCTCAAGAAATCAGCTTACGCGGCCTCCGGTGTCTCCATTGATGCCGGCAGCCGCGCTGTCGAATTGATGAAGGCCGCCGTGCAGGCCACTTACACCCCGGCCGTGCTGGCAGGCATCGGGTCGTTCGGCGGCCTGTTCGACGCCGCGGCGCTGAAGGGGATGAAAGACCCGGTGCTTGTCGCTTCCACCGACGGGGTCGGGACGAAAGTCAAGCTGGCCGCCGCGACCGGGCGTTATCGCCCGATTGGGCACGACATCGTCAACCACTGCATCAACGACATCCTCGTGCAGGGCGCCCGTCCGCTGTTTTTCCTGGACTATTTTGCCACATCGAAGTTGACCCCCAAAATCACCGTCGAGGTGGTGACCGGGATCGCTGAGGCCTGCACGGAAGCCGGGATGTCCCTGCTGGGCGGCGAGACGGCGGAAATGCCGGGCGTGTACGCCGATGGAGAGTTTGACGTGGCTGGGATGATCGTCGGCGTGGTGGAGCGCAACCGCATCCGCCCGGACCCGGGCCTGGGCCCCGGTGACGTGGTCATCGGCCTCACCTCGAGCGGACCACACACCAATGGCTTCTCACTCATCCGCAGTGTATTCGCCGATGTTTCGCTCGATACGGTTTTCCCGGAACTGGGCATTCCCCTGGCAGACGCCCTGCTCGCCCCTCACCGTTCGTATTACAACGTTTTGTATCCGCACCTGAAACTGGTCAAAGCCTTGGCACACCTGACCGGCGGCGGGTTCATCGAGAACATTCCGCGCGTCCTGCCCATGAGTGTGGACGCCGTCATCCACGCGGGCAGTTGGCAGGTCCCGGCGCTGTTCCAGCTCATCCAGCAGCGCGGCGGCATTTCCGTTGAGGAGATGTACCGCGTCTTCAACATGGGCATCGGCATGGTCGTCATTGTGGATAAAAAATATGTGTCGGCATTCCAGAAATCCATTCCCGAGGAAACCTGGGTCATCGGGGAGCTGGTCGCCGGAAGCCGAAAAGTTATTTTGAAATGAGGAGTTATTGATGGCGAAAGAAATCAATCTGCGTTACGGCTGCAACCCGCACCAGATCCCGGCGCGGGTTTTTGTGGATGCTGGCAACCTGCCGCTGCAGGTGCTCAACAGCAACCCTGGTTACATCAACCTGCTGGACGCGCTCAACTCCTGGCAGTTGGTACGGGAACTCAAGGCGTCGCTTGGCTTCCCGGCGGCGGCCTCGTTCAAGCACGTCAGCCCGTCCGGCGCGGCGGTGGCGGCTGTCCCGCTGACGGATACGTTGAAAGAGATTTATGCCGTAACCGGGCGGGAACTCTCGCCTTTGGCCGAGGCCTACGCCCGCGCCCGCGGCGTGGACCGGATGTCATCCTTCGGCGACTGGGTGGCACTCTCGGACACGGTCGATGTGCTGACGGCGAAAATGCTGGCGCGCGAAGTCTCGGACGGGGTCATTGCCCCAGCCTACGAACCGGAAGCACTGGAGATTTTGTGCAAGAAAAAAGAAGGCAAGTACGTGGTCTTGCAGATGGACCCGGCTTACGAACCCGGCGCGCTGGAAAGGCGCGAAGTCTTCGGCATCACCTTCGAGCAGCGCCGCAACGACCGGACGGTGACATGTGACGATTTCAAGAATATTGTCACGCAGAACAAGGAATTACCCGAGCCCGTCATCCGAGACATGCTGGTGACATGGATTACACTGAAGTACACCCAGTCGAACTCAGTCTGTTTTGCGCTGGATGGACAGGTCATCGGCGTGGGAGCCGGACAGCAGTCCCGTATCCACTGTACCCGTCTAGCCGGCATGAAAGCGGACCTCTGGCGCTTTCGCCAGCATCCGCGCGTTCTCTCGCTCCCGTTCCGCCCCGCCGTTAAACGCCCCGACCGGGACAACGCCATTGACCAGTTCCTCCAGCCAGATGTGACTGAGGCCGAGAAAGCCGCCTGGGGTGAAATCTTCACTGAGATTCCCGTTCAACTCACGCACGAAGAAAAACGCGCTTGGCTGAACGGCATGACTGGTGTGGTGCTTGGCTCGGACGCGTTTTTCCCGTTCCGCGACTCGATTGACCGGGCGGCGCTGAGCGGCGTGAAGTACGTGCTCCAGCCCGGCGGCTCCAACCGGGACGATGTGGTCATCCAGGCATGCGATGAATACAGGATGACGATGGTGTTTTCGGGCGTAAGGCTTTTCCACCATTAGGCGTTATTCGTAAATCGTGATCCGGTATTCGTTTCAGGCTGCGATTTACAAATTCCGAATAACGAGTAACAATTGCCGTTATTGATATGTCTCACTCTGACCTCCCAAAACTTGTTGTGATGGTTTCTGGAAACGGCTCGAATCTACAGGCCATTCTGGACACCTGCGCCTGCGGCGAACTGCCCGCGCGGGTGGTGGCTGTCGTTTCGAATAAAGCGGATGCGTATGGGCTGGAGCGAGCCCGGCAGGCGGGTGTCC
>JADGQD010000115.1 GCA_017882065.1 Anaerolineales bacterium
GGGTAGGAATTGAACGCGCCGGGATAGACGAAAGACACCTTGCCGTCTTTACCCAGCGGCCGCGGCGTGAAAAAACTGCCCAGCGGGGTTTGCCAATCCGACTGCTTCTCAAACGCAACCGGGATGCCTTTCACGGCAAACCCGATCTCACGCAGGAGTTCGTCGGGAGTTTGACCGAGCAGGCAGGCCACGTACTCCGCAGCAGGTTTCTCCAGAAGGTACTGCCGGTATGCGTCCTGCGCGGCTACGGCCAGGTTTGACCCGGCGGTAAGGTTCGATTGCAGAGCCGTCAGCTTTTCGAGCAGCTGCCCGACCGAACTGGCCGTGAGGGGGAAAAGGCGCAAATCCTCCTGCCTCGGCGCTTCGACGCGCTGGGGAGCTACAGAGGGTGCGTCACAAAAAAGGATATGCGTAAAACCGCCGTCCTTTGCGAGAAGATTCAGACCGGCATAGCGTTTGTCTTGGCTGGCCGGGATAAACCAGGCGCGCGACTCGGTCGGCACGTAGAACGGCGAACGCTGCCAGGCGTCCGGCTGCGCCAATCCGCCCCAGCCGGGAGCGCCGGGAATGACGCGCCGTGAAAGGCACCATATTGTTTTCACCACCCCAAGCAGGCCCGCCAGGCTGCCGCCCAGTGCGCAGGTCAGTGGATGCAACGGGCCAAACGCGTCCAGCAACCCATTCACCTCATCGGCGCGGATTGCCGCGCCCGCCAAAGTCGCTGCCTCGATCAGCCCGATTGCCTCCGGCCGGACACTGGAGGCCCGGCGCGCCTCCTGCAAAACGCCGGAGATGGTCGCAGCGCTCAGGGGGCCGTCTGCTTCGGCGGCACCAGTCACCAGCGCGTAGACCGGCCTGGCATTATCCAGCGCAGACTTGCGTTCTGCCACCAAGAGCGCGCAAACCGCCTGCGGGTCTTTCTGGACTTCGACCAGCAGGACGACATCCTCGCCCCCGCTCTCGAGCCAGTCTGAGGCCATCGCCAGGGCAGACGGTACGGTTGAAACTTCCTGGACCCGGGAGCCGGTCCCGCTATCCTGGAGAATCCGAGCCAGGGACGGCGAAAGACTGACAACAGGCACCCGTCCAATTGCCAGACGAGCCTCCCCGCATAGTTGCCGGACCGACTGAACGGCGGCGGCTTCGAGAGTTAACGTCTCACTGAATTGACCGGTCACCGGTAAGCCGCGATACACAAGCCTGCCGAACTCGTCAATGCCTCCCCCACTCGGAACAACGACGGACATCCCGACAATTGCCAGGTTTGCAATGTGATCAAGTCGCCGGATCATTTTTCACCGACTTGCACAGGCGCGGCATCCCCCCTGATAAACCGTTTCAGCGCCGGGCTGATCGTGCCTTGAAGGCCCGTGAATTTGGCGAGTACCGCACCCTGAGTATCGGTAACGATAATATCCGCTACGACTGACGTTTGGTTATGGGAGATGATTTTCATTTCCACGAGACTTAATGTGCCAAAGGGGATTGCCCGGAATTGCTCCAGTCTGACGAGGTGCGACGGCAAGCAAGGCGCCTGATAATAACGCTGCGCCCAGATGAGCAACGACTGCACAATCGCATCATACGCAAAAGGATTGTAGGTCTGCAAAGGAAACTGTCCCTGCCTGTCAGGGGGAATAGACTGAAGCAGGCACTCCAGGACCAACCGATCTTCGCCCAGGCTGATGACGCGCTGCACACCCTGGAACGACGGCCCGTGGAAAAGTGTGCCGTCCTCGTAAAGGGCTGCGCCCAGAATGCCTTCGTTTGTCCCGGCAGAGGGCTGTAGATCCACGTTGTGGATGGTTGTTGGCGGCATTTCCCGCAGCAACGTGACATTCAAACTGTAATGGTACAGGGGACGACCGTTTTTGTTCTTGCTCCAGATGCGGGCAGCGAACTTCACCTTTTCTCCCGGAACTTTCTCGATTTCATTCAGTTCGAGGATATGCTCGTGCGCCAGGTTTTCGTCAAAGACGATCCCTTTCAACACTTTGAAATCTTCAAGCTGGTAGAAAGTGAACCCGGGGAATAATTGTTCGCAGACACTGGCTATCCAGGAGGCGGCGCAGGTTGCAGGCAGCACCGGATATAACCCGATTTGATGGTCGAGCAGGAACGGATTGGCGTCCAGGCTGAGGTGGCGGTGGATCTCGAATTTCTGCAATTCGCCCGAAATATCGCTGGCCGCGCGCATGGGAAGCTGGCCCACCACAATCTGCACGGGTTGGTCATCAACTGTGTGTTGGGAGGTGATTTCTTTTACCAGCATTTCAGCCCCGGCGTCGGTCGGGATGACCGTCATATCGCGTTCGGCAAAAGCGCGTTTGAGTTCGGGAGTGACCATCCCGGAATCCCACGGGCCCCAGTCAATGGACACTACGTGACAGGTTGGGTTATCCCGCTTGATCTGGTAGGCGGCTTTGTTGAGAACTTCGTTGGCCATGGCGTAATCCGCCTGGCCGATATTCCCGAAGAAACCTACAACGGACGAGAACAGGACCAGGAAGTCGAGCTGCCCGGCCGGAGCGACCTTCAGCAGGTTGCGCAAACCGTCCACTTTAGGTGTGAAAACGGTCTCGAAATCCTGGATGGTTTTCTTCTCGATTCTCCGGTCCGACAGGGTACCGGCGCCGTGGATAATGCCGTTAATTTTCCCGAGCCGCTGGACTGGTCCGGCCAGTCCCTTTTGTAAAGTCTGTACAGGCGCGGTAACGTCCAGGTTCAAATATTCCACAACCGCGCCGGTCTGACGTATCGCCTGGAGCGTGGTTTCTACTTCCTGCCAGGCGCGTATCTGGCGGAACAGTTTCTCGACAGCCTGCGGGGTGACCTTATTGCCCTCGGCCGTAAGCTGGTTCATTGCACGGCGCTTGAGTTCGGAGTCGTCCGGGCAGTCCAGCGCCCATTCCGGCAGCGGGTCATTGATGGGTGTGCGCCCCATCAGGATAAATTTACAGGGTATGTGGTGAGCCAATTTTATGACACACTGGGCAGTAATGCCCCTGGCCCCGCCGCTCACCAGGACGACCGTATCGGGGGTGATCAAAGTTTTTCCAACCATACTGTTTAGTTCTCCAATTCAGACTGCTCTACCACCAGGGTAAAACGACCCTTGCTGCTGTAACCAACTTCGCTGATCAACCGGTTCGGGTCGTAGAGTTCAGCCATGATGTGTTCGACGGACGTCACTAAATTGACGTCCGGGGATAAATCGATTGCCCGGCAGAAGACCTTGTCCCATTCCAGGTTGAGGGTTTTCACCAGGCCGAACAGGCTGCCGCTGACCGGTCCGAATACCCCGGAGGTTGTCAGACCGAATTCGCCATCCATATGCGTGACGGTGACAAATGCGGCGTAATTCAACTGAGCGGATTCGGTCAGGTTTTTCATCAGATATTTCGCGACCAGGAAAGCCGTGCGCGCGATTGTTTTCTCGCTCTCCGAGAATGCCTCCGCCGACGTGTCCGGCGGGTCAAGATGGATATACATGCCCGCTGGTCCATATTCCTGTTGAAGGCTTGCCAGGGTGTTCTGAATACCAGTCTCGGTCAAGTCTTCCATGAGGACGCGCCGGATGTTTTTGGGCATAGGCCTCTGGTCGCTGACCAGGGCATTGGTCAGCCCCAGCACCACGACTTTTATACCTTGATCGGAGAGCGCTTTGGCCAGGGCCGGGGTCAGGTCAGTGCCGCCATCCATCAAGATGCAGGTGCGGTCTTTGGGAAATATCATATCCAGGTGGTCTGGAGCCGGGAGGAATTTCAGAGCCACGACGCCACGCGGCAGGTTGTGAGGTTCTTCCATAGCCAATTGGGCCTGCGGCGCGGGCTGTTCCCCTGCCGGCGCAGCTGAGGTCAGGTATTCCGTGATCTGGTCGAGCGTGTCCAGTTCGGCCAGCGCGGCCGTATCTGCTTTGGGCAGTTCAGGGAAACGGGTTTGCAGTGCGCCTAAAATTTCGACCCGCTTGATGGAGTCAATCCCCAGGTCGGCTTCCATATCCATACCGGGGTCGAGCATTTCGGTGGGATAGCCGGTTTTTTCGCTGACGATTTCCAGCAGAGCCTGTTTGACGATTTCCACGTCAATGCCCGCTGGGGCCGGAATAGGGGCTTTCACTGCCATAGTTGGATTTTCCGCCGGTTCAGATGCCGGTATAGAAACCTGCGCTGCCGGAGCGGAAGCCACCATGTGGTCAACAATCTGTCCCAGGGTGCGCATTTCGGAAAGAATGGCAGTATCCGCCTTGGGCAATTCCGGGAAGCGCGCTTGCATGGCTCCAAGGATTTCGACCCGCTTGATTGAATCAATCCCCAGGTCGGCTTCCATGTCCATGTTCAGTTCGAGCATTTCGGTGGGATAGCCGGTCTTCTCGCTGACAATCTCAAGCAAAGATTGGGTCAGGATTTCAAGGCTGATTGCCGGGACTGCGCCAGCCGGGGCCGCAGGTTCTGAAACAGCAGCCGATTCCACCGGGGAATGTCCGTTATCGCTCAATTTTGGGCTAACCGGTTCTGTCAAAGCGGAGGAGATGGGCTGAACCTCGGTCGGTTTGCTGACCGGCGAAGCCACAGGCAAACCCCCCGGGATATTCTGCAACTGCATCAGGCTGTTGATTAATTCCGCCTGGCTGTGCAAATACTGCTCGTGCACGCGCAGCGTCTCGGCCTGATACTGGTGGAACTGCGCCATACTGCGGTCCAGCGTTTGCAGCGCGGTATTGACTTGCTCCAGCGTTTGTTGAGATGGATTGCCGGAGAGCAAGTCAAGTTCCTGTTTGGTGATTTGGCCAAACAGGCGGGTATATTCGCCGTCATTCGACAGGAACTGGTTGTGGGACTTCAACGTCTCGTTCTGCCACGCCTGAAGCCGGTCCGCCATCTGACCCGTTCCAGCCAGGTAAACGGTCTGGGCGGACCTGGCAGTCGGGTCCTGGGTCTGAGGCTGCCCAGCCGCTGACGAGGACGCCTTCGGTTCCGGGCGGGCAGCGCCCAGGTCCAGGGTGTCCTTTTGCGCTACGGCTTTTTCAAAGGCGGTGCGCGTCTTATCTGTCAGGTAAAGCCCGCCGTTCAACATAATGCTGATGGCCGATTTCTTCGCTTCGATAAAAGGTTTAGGCGGCAGAGCGTAAGCATCATACTGGCGCAAGTCCAGGCCGAGAACGCACAGTTGGGCAACGGCCTCGCGAAACTGGCGGTCGCTGTCCTTTTTGGCGTTTGGATTCAAAGCCACCGCGGAATGGGGCTTGCCTTCCAGAATATTTTTTACCAGGTTGGTCAGGATGTTCTTGGAGCCGAACTCGACAAAGATGCTGCCACCCTGGGAATAAATGGCTTCGATCTCGTCCTTGAAGCGTACCGGATTCAGGATATGCTCGGCCAGACTCTGGCGGATCTGTTCGGGGTCTGATGCGTGGGCCTGCCCGGTGGTGTTCGAATAGACGGGGATGCCGGGTTTGTTAAACTTCACTTTCTTGATCGCTTCGGCAAACGGCTTCTGGGCATGGTTGACCAGCGGTGTGTGGAAGGCCGCCGAGACGGGCAGTGCAACGACCGAATAACCTTTTTCAACCAGAACTTTCTGGACAGCGGCAACGGCAGGCGTGGCTCCGGCCAGCACCACCTGGTTGTTGGAATTCCAGTTCGCCAGCGTGATTTCGGGGAAGACCTTTAATTCTTTTTGCAGCGCCGCCAGGTCCCCCTTGACGGCCAGCATCGTCCCGGCGTCAAAATCGGAGTCGGCGGGCGGAGCCATGGCTTTGCCGCGCGCTTTCGCCAGGGTGAAAAAGGCGTTGTCGTTGAAAACACCGGCGGCCCACAACGCAGTCAGTTCGCCGAAACTGTGACCGGCGGTGAAGTCGGCTTTGAAACCAGCCTGCTGCAATAACTTATACAGCCCGGCGCTCAACGTCCCGATCGCGGGTTGGGCGTGCTCGGTGCGAGTCAGGATGTTGGACTGTGACTCCTTCTGAGCGCTATCGAAAGCCGGGATGGGATAAACCACACTCGATAGCGGGCGCAATCCATCGGCGTCGAAGTGAGCGTCCATATCGGCGAAAGCCTGGCGCACCGGCGGGAAGCTGACTGCCAGCTCGCGGCCCATGTCCACGTACTGCGAACCCTGACCGGGAAACAGGGCGACCAGTTTGCCTTGCGGGTCAAGTCCGCTCCGGCGATAATACACTCCCGCTGGATGTTCGGCGCTTTCCTGACCTGCCTTGGCCTTCAAAAGGTCCACAGCCACTGCAAGTTGACTGACGGCCTCGCCCTCATTGGCAGCCACAAAACCCACGCGTGCATCGCTGCGCGGAATCGTTTTGGCCGTCCAGGCTGACGCCAAATTTACAAATTCCTGCTTTGCCTGCGGTCCGTGCAGTTTTTCAGACCATCCCTGGCAACCCGTCAGCAGTTGGTCCGGAGTCGAAGCGGAGAGCAGGATAACTTTCGAAGCGGAACTCAGGCGATAGGGTCCGGTATGCTCGCTCTCGTTTTCTTCCAGAGCCACGTGGAAATTGGTCCCGCCAAAGCCGAAGGAACTGACACCCGCGCGGCGGGCATAGTTGGCCGGTTTCACCCACGGGCGGATCTCGGTATTCAGATAGAAAGGTGATTTCTCGATTTCGAGTTTTGGATTGGGCGTATTGACGTGGATGGTGGCAGGTAACAC
>JADGQD010000116.1 GCA_017882065.1 Anaerolineales bacterium
GGCCAGCGCCGCTGAAGGCCAGATGTTCGCCAATGAAATCACCAAGTTCGTCGAGGAAGTCCGGGCGCTCGGTCCGCTGAATTGGAACAAAGCCGGCGCTGGGATTCCGGTGGAAGTGAAAGAGGAGGTGACGGCATGAGCAACAAGCCGAAATTCGCCATGTACTGGGCCGCTTCCTGTGGAGGCTGCGAGATCGCCGTCCTGAACATCCACGAGAAGATCCTGGATGTAGACGCCGCTTTCGACGTGGTCTTCTGGCCGGTTGCCATGGACGCCAAGTACAAAGATGTGGAAGCCATGCAAGACGGCGAGATTACCCTGTGCCTGTTCAACGGCGGGATGCGCAACGACGAGAACGAACACATTGCCAAACTGCTGCGCAAGAAATCCAAGATCATGGTCTCGTTCGGTTCATGCGCCTGCGAAGGCTGCATCCCCGGCCTGGCCAACTTCTCAGCCATCAATGAAGTGGTGGACACCGCCTTCACAACAATCACCACCGACAACCCCGACAACCTTCGCCCGCAGACCAGCTACACCATGCCTGAAGGCATTATTACCATCCCGACCCTCAACCCGATGCTTAAAACGCTCGACCAGGTGGTGGATGTGGATTACTACATGCCTGGCTGCCCGCCCGAATCGCATCAAATCGCCGCGGTCGTGGACCTGGTGATTGCCGCCCTGAACGGGAAGGCCGAACTACCCCCCAAGGGTGCCACCATTGGCGCCGGTAACTCTACCGTTTGCGACGAATGCCCGCGCAAGCGTAACGTCAAATCCATCAAAGAATTTGGCCGCATTCAACTCATGCACGCTGACCCCGAACTGTGCCTGCTCGAACAGGGTATCCCCTGCAACGGTCCCGCCACACGCAGCGGCTGCACCGCCCTCTGCCCATCGGCCGGCGCCCAGTGCATCGGCTGCTACGGTCCCGCCGAAGGTGTGGTGGATTATGGTGCCCGCCTGATCTCCGCATTCGCCTCGGTTATCGACAGCGACAAGCCGGATGAAATTGATAAAATTCTGGATGGCCTGGTAGACCCCGCTGGGCAGTTTTATCGGTTCAACCTGGCTGGTTCCCTGCTGCGCTCCAGCAAGTCCGCACAGAAAGGATGATGAAACATGCAACGGATTACAATTGATCCCATCACCCGGTTGGAAGGCCATGGCAAGATTGAGATCTTCCTGAACGAGGAAGGTAATGTCGCCAACACCTACTTCCAGATCCCGGAACTGCGCGGATTCGAGCGCTTCTGCGTCGGTCGCCCGGTCGAGGAAATGCCCCTGTTGACCAACCGTATCTGCGGAGTCTGCCCCGAGGCACACCACATGGCCGCTGCCAAAGCCGCCGATGCAGTCTATCATGTGGAAGTACCGCGTACCGGCAAGATGCTGCGCGAACTGCTCTACAGCGCCTTCTACTGCACCGACCACACAACCCATTTCTATGCCCTGGGCGGCCCGGACTTCATCATGGGCCCGGATGCCCCGGTTGCCGAGCGCAACATTTTGGGCGTCATCCACAAGGTCGGATTGGAAATCGGCGGCAAAGTCATCCAGATGCGCAAATATGGCCACACCGTGGTCGAGATCATCGGTGGCCGCAAGGTTCATCCCTGCACATCCATCCCCGGTGGCCTGACCAAGGGCATCACCGAGGAACAGCGCAAGGAGATCGAGCAAATGGGCCGCTGGGCCATCGAATTCGCCCAGTTCAGCCTGAAGACCTTCAACGACATCGTCCTGGGCAATAAGGCTTACCTGGACCTGATCGTCGGCGACGTCTACACCCACAAGACCTATTACATGGGCCTGGTGGACGCCAACAACAAGGTCAACTTCTACGATGGTAAGGTTCGCGTGGTCGCACCGGATGGCAAGGAATACGTCAAGTACGAGCCGAAGGATTACGCTGCGCACATCGCCGAGCACGTCGAACCCTGGACGTATCTGAAGTTCCCATATCTGAAGAATGTCGGTTGGAAGGGCTTCGTGGACGGACCCGATTCTGGCGTCTATATGGCGACCCCGCTCTCGCGCCTCAACGCAGCCGACGGCATGGCGACTCCCCTCGCCCAGGCCGAATACGAGAAGTTCTACAGCACTCTGGGCGGCAAGCCTGTCCATCAGCGCCTGGCCATCCACTGGGCACGTCTCATCGAACTGCTCTACGCGGCCGAACGCTGGGTGGAACTCGCCACCGACCCGGAAATTACTTCGCCCGACTTCCACGCCATCCCGACGGCCACTCCCACCGAGGGCGTGGGCATTGTCGAGGCCCCGCGCGGCACGCTCACCCATCACTACTGGACCGACGAGCGCGGCGTGGTGACCAAGGTCAACCTGATTGTTGGCACAACCAACAATTACGCTCCCATCACCATGTCCATCAGGAAGGCTGCCGACAGTCTCATCAAGAAAGGCAACGTCAACGAGGGCCTGCTGAACATGGTCGAAATGGCCTTCCGCGCCTACGACCCTTGCTTCGGCTGTGCCACCCACTCCCTGCCCGGTCAGATGCCGCTGGAAGTCACCATCCGTGACGCCGAAGGCAACCCGGTCAATGTCTTGAAACAGTTCTGCGAATAAGTTGCATATTGGAAGGCTGAAGGCCGCGAGTTCTTCAACCTTCCAACTTTTTAACCTTCAGACATGAAAACTCTGGTTATCGGACTCGGCAACCCCATTTTAGGCGACGACGGCGTCGGCTGGCGCGTGGTGGAGGAAATTGCCCGTCAAACGGCCAACAAGCCAGAGGTCGAGGTGGATTGTGTCTCATTGGGCGGACTGAGCCTGATGGAACGGCTGACCGGCTGCGAGCGCGTCATCCTGGTAGATTCCATTTTCACCGGAGAGAAACCTATCGGGACCGTCAGCCAATTCGCGTTAAGCGACATCCCGGACCTGACGGCCGGTCACTCTGCCTCGGCGCACGACACGTCCCTGCACAACGCACTGAACTTGGGCCGCGGTATGGACATCCCCCTGCCCCGCGACGAGGATGTGCTCATCGTTGCCATCGAGGCCGAGAACGTCTACGATTTCTCCGAAATACTGTCTCCGGCGGTCGAAGCGGCTGTACCTCAAGCGGTGGGGGCTGTGCTACGATTGATTCAATTAAAGTAAGGAGAGAAATATGATTTCCCTTGAACTCTTACGGCGTTATCCCTTCTTTGCACTGCTCACGGATGACCAGCTCAAGGCAATTGCCATGATTGCCGAAGAAAAGACTTATCCCAAAGAGACCCTCCTGGTGAAGGAAAACACCCCCGCCAACAAACTCATCCTCCTGCTCGAAGGCGATGTGGACCTCGTCTACAGCGGCGGCGGCGAAGGAGCCATTTCCAATGCCCTGGTCGGCTCGATCGCCCCGGGCGAGATGCTGGGGGTCTCGTCGCTTATCGAACCGTATATCTACATTTCGTCCGCCCGGGCGACCGTCCCCGCCAAGGTTGTGGAAATTGATGGGGCGGCTGTACGCGCCCTGATGCAGGTGGATAAATTGCTTGGCTACGCGTTGATGTGCAACGTGGCAGCCGCCGTGCTGGAGCGCCTGAAATACACTCAGGTGGAACTAGCCGCCGCCAGAGCCTGATATTTGAGCGAAGGGAGCAATCCCGGCCTTTTCTTTAGACCGCGCCGAGTAGCGCGGTTTTAATTGACTCGCAAAGCAACTACCCCGAGACGCAACCGGGATAAAAATAAGCCGTATATTAAGTGACTTAACCGGTTCTCTTTTCAGGAGGCTGAAATGAACGAGACAATCACACCCCGAAATGGCAAAGATCACGGTAAAGCCGTGATTATTGCAACGACTATCGTCTTAATGACCTGCATCTTTTCCTGTGCAGCCGTGCTAATCATTTTAATAATGAAAACGGCGTGAATCTCTATTGACTCAAAAGCGCCCCGAATTCGCTTCGGGGCGCTTTTGAGTTTAATTATTCAATCAACCTTCGCTGGTCATGATGAACAGCGGTTTCTTTTCGAAGTTCTCATACTTGGGGCGGTAGCGCTCAATATCATAGAAATGATCCACATTGACGACCTTCTTCGTGCCGGTGACCACATCCAGTGGCATATTGTCATAGCGGCCATTCTTGAGCACCACCAGTCGCCCATGGATGCTTTTCAGGAGCAGGTCGAGGGCCAGGTTGCCGAATGCCATCGGGACGATCGAGTCAATCGCGTCCGGGGCGCCGCCGCGCACCATATAGCCCAGTTTCTGATCAATGGTGTTGATCGCCTTGCCATTGTTGTGTTTCGCGGAAAGTTCCTTGATCCGGCTGGCCACCAGGTCGCCAATACCGCCCAACTTGGCATGGCCGTAGGCGTCCGTCGATCGGTCGGCAAAGACCATCTCCCCGCCTTCGAACATTGCGCCCTCCGAGACCAGCACCACAGAGTAGCGGCTGGGGTTGTGGTTGCGATCATAGATCATCAACTCGGTCAATTTCTCGATGTTGAACTTATATTCCGGGATCACACAGCGGTGTGCTGCACCTGCCATCGTAGGCAACATGGCGGTAAAACCAGCATAGCGCCCGAAGACTTCCACCACCAAAAAGCGTTCGTGCGATCCGGCGATGGTGCGCAGGCTGTTGGTCAGCGCAATTGTGCGTGTGACACAGGTGCTGAAGCCGATACAATAATCGGTACCCGGCACATCGTTATCCATCGTTTTAGGGATGGCAATGACTTTCAAGCCCTCCTGGTACAGACGCACGGCATAGCTCAGGGTATCGTCACCCCCAATCGGGATCAGATAATCAACACCCAGCCAATCCAGATTCTTCAAAACCTCGGGAGTCAGGTCATTCTCATCGGCATTGTACTTGTCCTTCAAGTGCACCGGCACATCATCTTTCTGCATCTTGCTCGGTTTCGTGCGCGAGGTGTGCAGGAAGGTACCGCCAGTGCGTCCCGCGCGCGCGACAATTTCTTCGGTTAAGAATTGGTAGTTGTTACTGTTGTCTGCACCTTTAGCTCGGATGATTTCTGTCACCCCCGCCCAACCGCGCCGCAGTCCAATCACCTTATACCCTTCGCGTATAGCGCGAATTGTAACGGCGCGGATGGCCGGATTCAGTCCAGGCACGTCGCCGCCGCCAGTTAGAATACCAATTACTCCCGGTTTTTTCCTGCTCATTTTCATCTCCTTCATAAAAGAAACCTAAGTGCAATTGGCGGCAATTATAACCCTCGCGAGTATAATTACCAAGAAAAGAGAGAGTTCGAGAGAGCTATGCCCCTAGATAATGCCGGCCCATTTCTCACCGACCCAAATGGTCAGGAACACCGCCTGCCAGCGCTAGCCGCCACCATCGGACGTGCCATGGAATGCGATGTCGTCATCGCCAGTAAGAGCATTTCACGCGAGAACACCCGCATCCGCCGGGAGGGACGCCACTGGTTTGTGGAAGATCTGGGTTCCACCAACGGGACTTACCTGAATGGGGAACGGATCATCACGGCGATGAACCTGCGTGACGGTGACAGCATCAAGGTGGGGGACGTGACTTTTATCTTTCACGATCCCGATACGACCACACGCGAAAATCCCGTCCCCGATCTGGAAGTGGATACCACGGCCGGAGTGGTGCGCGTAAACCGCAAAGCGGTCAGCCTCTCACCCAAGGAATATCTACTGCTGGCCTATCTCTATGAACGCCGTTGTCAGGTCTGCTCGAAAAATGACATCGGACACGCCGTCTGGCCGGAATACGAGACCGGCGGAATATTTGACTACCAGATCGAAAACCTGGTCCGCCGTCTGCGGACGCGCATTGAACTCGATCCAGCCAATCCGCAATTGCTTTTCACCGTGCGTGGGCTGGGATACAAACTGATGGCAGCATAAATCTTGCTAAGGTATGCCCTGAATGAAGTGAAGGTTTAAAGCCATTACAAGGCTTATTTCAGACGTATTCCCGTCGATTTGATAATCTCCTCATCGCAACCCAATAGCCCGATGTTAGCCAGTTGATAGGTTGATTCCGGCCGCCTCAGGTATCATCTGCATCGGACGAACCCTATGGCCGCAAAACACGCAAAGAAAAAAGAAATGGCTCCCATATATCTGGAAGGACAAAACTTGGGCAAATACCGCATCCTTGAACCGCTGGGACGCGGCGGGATGGCACAGGTATATAAGGCCTACCATCCGCAGCTTGATCGTTTCGTGGCGATCAAGATCCTGCGCTCCGACCTGGTAGGAGAGGTAGAGTTCCTGGCCCGTTTCCGACGGGAAGCGCGTGCAGTGGCTGCTTTACGGCATCCCCATATTGTCCAAATCTACGACTTCGACGCGCAGGATGACCTGTACTACATGGTCATGGAACTGCTCGAAGGCGATACGCTCAAGGCTTATTTGAATGCCATGCGGGTACGCGGTGAACGCCTGCCGCTGGGAGAAACTGTACGCATTTTCAGCGATGTGCTGGATGGACTGTCCTACGCCCACGGCGAAGGTATCATCCACCGTGACCTGAAACCGGCCAACATCATGCTGACTAGGCGCGGCCAGGCTGTCCTCACCGATTTCGGCATTGCCCAAATCGTCGGCGGGACGCAGTACACTATCTC
>JADGQD010000117.1 GCA_017882065.1 Anaerolineales bacterium
TTATTATGTCAGGAAATACCACTTTAGCTCCCAATATGGAATTTTCAAAGTTGGCATCTGATGAGCAGATTACACGTACTTCCCTTGCACTGGAAGCAAATAATATTCATTCAATTATTGCCAAGGAGGGCGTTGAGGCAAAACGTATATTCTTTGAGTTGATTCCTGATGGAGCGGAAGTTTTTCTTGGTGCTTCCATAACACTTGAAAAGCTGGGAATCAGAGATGAAATAGATAAGTCAGGAAGGTTTGACGCCTTACGACCCAGGATGTTTGCGATGAACCGCGAGACACAAGGAAGAGAGATCCGCAAGTTGGGGGGCGCTCCTGATTATGCCGCAGGCAGTGTGCAGGCAGTTACCGAGGATGGTCATGTTTTGATCGCATCAAATACGGGCAGTCAGCTAGGACCCTATGCCATGGGTGCAGGCAAGGTGATCTGGTTGGTTGGCGCACAGAAGATCGTCAAAGACATCAACGAAGGATTGAGACGCATCCAGGAGTATTGTCGTCCTCTCGAAGAGGAACACATGCGGCAGCTTTATAACATGGGCACTAGTGTGAACAAAATATTGATCGTCAACCGCGAGTCTCGCCAAGGCCGCATTACAATGATCATCGTGAAGGAAGAGTTGGGCTTTTGAGCCAACCGCGCCAGCCCCAAAGTACCCAGAATGGGTATGGACTGGGGTTCCCCATCAATGCTACACAAGGAGAGTCTATAAGCTGCCGGGCATTGGTTGGAGCACATCGATAAAACATCAACGAGGGCAAATTTCCATATGCCGGGTTATTTGATCCTGGGAATGACCTATGCCTTTGCGGCTGCGGTGCAGCCCGGGCCTTTCCAAACCTATCTCATCTCTCAAACCCTGTCGAACGGCTGGCGCCGCACGATTCCAGCTGCGTTCGCGCCTTTGCTAAGCGATGGGCCGATCATCGCATTGGTGTTACTCATATTGAGCCGCATGCCCACCTGGCTGGTGCAAGTCTTGCAATGCGCAGGCGGCGCCTTCCTCCTTACCCTGGCCGTCGGTGCATTCAAAACCTGGCGGGACTTTGATGTGAAGAAAGCGGTTGAAGGCCAATCCAGCCGGAAAACCGTATTTAAAGCTGTCATGGTGAACTTGCTGAACCCGGCTCCTTACATCAGCTGGAGTCTGGTCATGGGACCGCTGCTATTAAAAGGTTGGCGTGAGTCCCCCGCTAACGGGATTGTTTTGCTGACAGGGTTTTACACCACCCTGATTCTTGTCACGCTGGGGATCATGCTGCTTTTTGCGGCTGCCAGGAATCTCGGTGCGCGGGTAAGCCGGGCGCTGGTAGGCGTCTCCGCAATTGCGCTGACATGTTTCGGTCTTTACGAATTGTGGCTGGGAACAGGGGCTCATTGGTGGAACTACTGATTCTTGCATAAATAGGTGAACTTTGAATGATCAAAATACAGTGATTTAAAGCAATTTTGGTTCACATCTTTGCGCAGTACCATGTAGAACCGTTAATCTCACATAACAAAAAATCCCTTTCTGCCTATACGAAAGGGAATTTCTTGTTTTTTGTTTCCTCTTTTCTACCCCGTTTTCTCCGCATCTGCAGCTCTCAACTTCTCGGCGGTGCGGAAATATTTCAGGTAGCGCATGGAGTTGTCATCGCGGCCGAGGAGCAAATCGGCGGACCTGGCGGTCGGGCCGAGTTTCGACGGGTCGGTGATCGAGCAGGTGGCGCCCATCTGGATGGCGAGGGCAAGGAACGTCTGGTTGACGGTCAGGCGGTCGGGCAGGCCGAATGAGACGTTGCTGGCGCCCAGGTTGATGTTGACGCCGAATTCCTTGCGCAGCAGTTCCACGGTCTGGAGCGTGATGAGCGCCGCTTTACTATCCGAGCCGACGGTCAGCACCAGCGGGTCAATAATGATGTCTTCAACCGGGATGCCCATCCTGGCGGCGCGTTCGATGATCTTCTCAGCTACGGCCACGCGTTCTTCGGGAGTCTTGGGAATGCCGTTATCGTCCATGGTCAGACCGATAACAGCCGCGCCGCGCTCCTTAACCAACGGCAGGACCATCTCCAGCTTTTTTTCCTCACCGCTGACCGAGTTGACCAGCGGCTTGCCCGGTGCGGCGGCCAGACCGGCAGCCAGTACCGCCGGGTTGGCGGAATCAAGGCAAAGCGGAACGTCCACGACCGAGGCGAGCAGTTCCACAAGCTTTTTGACAACCGCCACTTCGTCCAGCCCCGGTACACCAACGTTGATGTCCAGCACGTCCGCACCCCAGGCCACCTGACTCTCGGCCAGTTGGCGGACGTAGTCCAAGTTGCCCTCGGAGAGTGCGGCAGCCAGTTTCTTGCGACCGGTGGGGTTGATCTTCTCGCCAATCATCACAAAGGGACGGTCGATGCCGATGATGACTTCTTTGGTGTTAGATTTCAGAATGGTGTGCATAATCTCTCCTTGTTTTATTTTACGAAAGACACACAGCACTCAAAAGGGATTCCTTTGTGTGTGTATTTTTTATATGCTTTGTGACCTTTGTGTTTAATCTAGTCACCTGACAGTTGGTCAAAATTGGCTTCGCCACGCCTCACGCCGGGGGATAAATCCCCCCGCTCACAGTGGAAGCCGTCTAAAGACGGCTCAAAGCAGCCCGCTTTAGGGGGCTTCGGCTCTGAGCCGGGGACTTCGCGAAGCACCCCCTAGGGGGTTGAGCTCCCGGCGGATGCGGATGGCAGGCATTTTCCAGGCATCTTCCAAATCTGTCCGATGGCTAGTGTTTAATCTCTCAATTTTTTCCGCAGGAACCTTAAAGCCGTCTCCGCCAGCACCGCCGCGCCGACCGGGAGACTGCTTTCATCCAGGTCAAAATCCGGGTTATGGAGATGGCACTGAAAACTCTCACTCCCTGTTCCCAGGGCAAACATCGCGCCAGGGGCAAGCTCCATAAAACAGCCAAAATCCTCAGCGCCCAATTCATCTTTCCACGGAAGGACGTTTTGCTTGCCGAGCAGATCAATAGCAACGGCCTCGATCAGGTCGGAAACCGCGGGGGAGTTGATCATCGGCGGCGTACCGGTCTCGATTTTAAGTTCGTAATTCCCGCCCAGGGTGCGGGCAATTTCAAAGGCGCGCCGGATCTCGGCATGGATCTGCTCCTGAACACGTTTTTGTGTGTAACGCAGCGTACCGGTCAATTTTACCCGCTCCGGGATGACATTTTCGGTAAAACCGCCATGCAGCGAACCGACGCTGACCACCGCCGGGTCAAAAGGATCGAGGCGGCGTGAGACAATCCCATTGAGCGCCAGCACAACGTGGGCGGTGATATAAAACGGGTCAATTGACTGGTGCGGGTGAGCGCCATGCCCGCCCTTGCCAATGATCTCACCGAACCAGGAATCCACTCCGCCGGAGGCTGGCCCGGACGCGATGCAGATGGCTCCGGCAGGGGTGGATGGCTCGACATGCGTGGCGATGACCAGATCCACAGCCTCCATCGCCCCATCCTGGATCATGCGCGGCGCACCGCTCAACCCTTCTTCATCGGCTACTTCTTCAGAAGGTTGGAACAGGAATCGCACCGTCCCGGGAAATTTTTCGCGAGAAAGCAAAGCCGCCGCACCAAGCGCCATGGCGATATGACCGTCGTGCCCACAGGCGTGCATCACTCCGGGATTCTGCGAAGCATACGGGACTTGATTGGTTTCCTGGAGCGGCAGCGCGTCCATGTCGGCGCGGATGGCGACAAGCGGTTTTCCACTCCCGAGGTCAGCGACCACCCCGGTCCGCCCGACGCCGCGCCGGAGGCGAACCCCAAACTGCTCCAGGATTTCGGCCACCTTCGCAGCCGTACGCGTTTCCCGGAAGCCAAGTTCAGGGTGCATGTGGAAGTCGCGCCGCCAGGCGGTTAGTTGGTCTTGGATGGATTTGGCTTTATCGAGCATGGTTCTCCTAAAATGTGTCTCTGCGAGGAGGGTTGCGTAGGCCGAAGGCCGTATCGAAACCCGACGAAGCAGTCTCCGGGCTCGCGAGGAGATTGCCTCGTCGGGCACACCTGCCCTCCCGGAAGGACACCGGGACGGTGTCCCCTCGCGGGGATGATATGGCGGGCGGTGCCAGGGAAGAACGCCCTGCTCGCAACGACACTAAAAATGTCTTTTATCACTTTACCAATTCTTTTTCAGCAGCAGCCATGATGGCGTCTAACTCGCGCTCCTGGGCTGCCTCCAGCGGCGGGACCTGGTGCTCACGCAAAATGCGTTCGGCCTCGGCCTGCGCCCGTTCAACCATGCCAATCCGCCCGGCAGCCTGCCACCCCTCCCACGAGCCGCGCTCGGCCAGTTTCGTCATGAACACTTCACCAGACTTGAGATACTTCATCGTATGTTTCTGACCGAGGAAGTTGCGCGTGGACGACAGGGCCGCCGCGATCACTTCCACCGCCAGCGCATCCGCGTCAGCCGCGAAACCTTTCCGGGCCCGGTAAATGCTCCCGGCAAACTCGTTATCGGCCACCATCTGTGCGTACGACCCCATCACCCCGGCCTCCATTTCGCCGATGCCGGAGAGTTCGTCCGCTCCGGCCAGGGCGGGAAGGGCAGCATTCAGGGCGCGCTCGAAGCCGTCCTGGGCGTCCAGGCTGTGGGCATTGGTGGAAAATCCGTAAACGTTAACCGGCAGTCCGTAACGATGCCCGATTTGCACCGTCCCGGCGGAGGCCATCCCCAGCTCGACCCCGCCCCAAACAGAAAGCCCGGTACGGGGTTCCATCATTGCCAGCCGCCCACAGTAAATAATTGGCAGTCCCGGCTGAACAAGTTCTGCCAGCACGAGCGCCACCAGCACCTCGGCATTCTGCTGGGTAATAGCTCCGGCAATCGAGAACGGCGCGGTCGTCCCGGCGGTGGGGCACGGCAACGGCGCAAAAGCGATCCCCAACCGGGCAATTTCCATGATCGCCTCGGCTTCGTGGTCGGGGATGGTCAACGGGCTGACCGGAGAGAGCGCCAGCGTCAATACTTCGGCGGGTGGGCCGATCACTTCCGCCATTTTGACCGCGTAGCGCGCCTCGGCAGCGTATTGCACGCCCGGTCCCTGCAAGGGTTTAACGGTAAAGGGCAAGGCATGACGGTACATTGCCAGCGACATCACCCCGCCCGGGACTTCGGTCGGCGTAAAGAAAGGCGTGATGGTGTGACAGTTCTCCAGCGCGTCCAGCAGACGGGTGGCGTCACGTACATCTTGAACGGTAGCCAGACGGCGAGTCCCGGAGGCGGCATCGTAGACTTGCGGTGCACCACCCAGGTTATGGAAATAGAGTGCCCCGTCACCGAGTGTCTTGACCGCCCCCTTGCGCCCGCGGATGGTTGTCTTCTTCCCTGCCAGCGCAATACACTTCTCCACCAATTCGGGTGGAAGCAAGACGCGCATCCCCTGAATCTTTGCTCCCGCGCCGGTCAGGAGTGCACGGCTCTTCGGTTCGGTCAGCACCACGCCGGTCTCGCCCAGGATGCGCAGGGTGGCCTGATGGATGGCTTCGATTTCGTTTTCGTCCAGGACAGAAAGACGGATCATCGGTTTTCTCCACATAGTAACGACTTAAGTCGTTACTACCTTTCCAGATATTTCGCCAGAAATTCCACGCGGCGCTGCTCGGAATCCAGCACATTTTCCATCTTTAGAAAAGCATGCCCCTCGTCTTCGTAAATGACCAGTTCCACTTTCTTGCCCATGCTCAGCAAGGCGTCATGTGCCTCGATGGAATCGCTAACCGGGCAGCGCTGGTCCAGTCTACCGGCGATCAGTTGCACAGGAACAGTAACCCGGTCGAGAAAGAAATAGGGCGACCGTTCAACCCACAAATCATGATTATCTTTCGGGTTGCCAAAATTTTCGTAATCCCAATGCTGGAGGTCTGGGCGGATATATTTGTGATTGGTGAACCAGTTGATAAATGGTACAACCGCCGATCCGGCTGCCCAGAGGTCAGGATATTTCGTTAGACAGGTCATGGTGAGATACCCGCCATGACTGCGCCCGGTAATGCCGATCCGTTCCGGGTCGGCCAGGCCATTCTGGATGAGATATTGCGCCCCGGCGGCTACGTCATCATTATCCACACCGCCAAAGTCGAAGCGACTGGCTTCCTGCCAGGCACGCCCGTAACCGGTGGAGCCTCGGTAGTTGGGCACCAGCACAGCCCAACCGCGCGAAGCCATGTGGGCCATTAATGGGTACCATGTCATCTCAAAAAACCAGTCCGGCCCGCCATGGATCAGGAGCGCGGCCGGGCCGGGTTTCTGGACCTGGGGCCTGAACAGCAAAGCCGGAATGGGCGTCCCGTCCAACCCGGGGTAGGAGATCTCCTCCGGTAGGACGAACGGGATATCTGCTAATTCATCCGGCAGGGAATGCGTCAACTGGGTGAAATTCCCATTTTCCAGCGAGAGCGCCCATAAGTCATCCGGATGGCGCGGATTATCGAAAGCGAAGATAATGCGGCTGCCATCCGGTGTGAAGTGAGGCAGGTAATGAACGCCTGGCTCAACCTGGTACATTATC
>JADGQD010000118.1 GCA_017882065.1 Anaerolineales bacterium
GACTGGGCGACAAACACTACCAGCAAAAAAACCGGGATAAATGCTAGAACAAAAAGAATTCGATAAGATAACCGCTGACTCTGAATTATGTATCCTAGAACATATGTAAAAACAAATGC
The DNA here is from genome assembly GCA_017882065.1 of Anaerolineales bacterium. Taxonomy (GTDB): domain Bacteria; phylum Chloroflexota; class Anaerolineae; order Anaerolineales; family Villigracilaceae; genus UBA877. The sequence goes on from JADGQD010000118.1 coordinate 120, forward strand.
AGGCAAATAACCAATAATAAAGTTCGTGATAATCTTCAATGCAATTATGACTTGTGGATTGCTGACTTGGGAGATGGTAAATAAGGAAATTGCGCCCAGGCTGAGGCAAATAGCATAAGCAATAGTGCTGGCGTAGCCAATTCCCCTTTGACGGCGAAGTGTAATAAGCAATACGCCAACAATGAGGGCACTAAGAGAGATAATGGCTTCTACCGCAACGACCTGTATCATTTTCTTTTCAAGTTTATTGTTCCGAGAAACCGCCAAGGGTGTGTTGCAATGAGTTTGCAACCAGGTTTAGGCGATTTAACTCATTCAAAAAAATTATCTTATCGGTTTTTCCCTTGTTCGCCTTTTTTAGAATACGGCCAGCAGCAGGGAGCCGTCCCATGTAAAGATAGATTTCCGCAATCTGTAAGTATATGGCTGTCTCGTCTGGATAGTTACGAAGAGCCTTTCGAAAATTCAGGATGGCCTCATCAATGCAACCTAGGGCAAAAAACGCCTCAGCGGTATTTATCAATATTTGAAAATCATTTGCCTTCTTTGTGTATAGATTATGAAATGAGCCGTTGGATGATTCAAGCGGTCTAATACTTTTTTTTGAAGGCAGATCGAGAAATTCAACGACTTTGTGACGGAAGGCCCAGAAATCAGGAGAAAAACGAGCTAATTGTTTTCCTTCATTTTTTGTAAGCCAGAATATGGCTTTGATATTCCCTTCAACGAGGTATTCTCTATGCATGTTCAGGGCACGATAAGCATTGGAATATCCTCGCCCGCCTCCCCAGCGCAATCCACTAACGAAAAAAACGGCTTGTTTATGTTTAGGGTGATCCAGCAATTCAAGTGGTATATCGTAATGGTACTTGTCAACAGAATAATGTATAACAACCTGTCCTGATTCTCCAAGAGACTTTGCGAGAATGGCTTGAACTATGTTTTTGATGTGCTCTGAGCGATAGACTACCAAAATTAGACTAGGCCGTTCCCACTGAATTCCCAGCGATAACTCATCAAAAACGATATTCACACGATCCTCAAACGTACCCTTCCCGTTGACCTCTACCATTTCTATTCCACCGTTTCCTGAAGGTTTTTGTGGAGAGCCAATGCTCAAGATTATATCATGCTCCTCGAAGGTGACATTTCGAGTAGGTTACACCCCAGGGCAATCGCATAGATTATTCAAGGCGAGTACTTTGAGTATGAAGTCTATCTTCCAGGCAGCTTGAAGTTGTTTCGCACGTATCCCGCTTTGAGCAATTTTCCACTGTTTGAGTAGATTGAGAGCAATGTGGCAAAGGATAGCAAAGTTTTCAGGACTTTGATCTTTGCGTATGCGATAATGATCTTCTTTCATGGCAACTTCCAATCTCCATGATAAACACTCCCAAAAGATGTCATGCAATGGAATACCCTTGGGCATTTCTAAATAGGTTTTCAGCCAGATAATCTTGCTGTTCCCAATATTCTCAATATCCGCCCATTCTTTCGCACCACAGACCACATCGCAGACGGCTATGCCGATAATTTCATTTTTTGTATTTTTTTGTCCGTTCCTTGCTCGGGTCGCTTACTTTGCGAAAGTGCCCCTCAATCACTCCTAACGGTTCCTTATACCGCGCTTGCTCCTCCGAGATAGATAGTTTTACCCCATTTTAGATGCAATTACTTTGCCCCTCTCCCGTGGGGAAAGGGGCAAGAATGCAAAACTATTTTACTTCTTGCTTCTTCTTGAATTATTCCGTGAAATTTGAACGATCAAAACACAGGTAATTTCAGTAATTTAGGTTCACATCTATGCACAGCAGACAATAATCATTCTTTTGGCACAATCGTAACTTTACGTGTTGGCTCTTCTCCCACAGACTGAGTGGTTACGCTGGGATGGTCGCGCAGCTCCAGGTGAATGATGCGGCGATCACTGGCAGACATCGGTTCGAGTACCTGACGGCGGCCAGCCTTCATGGTTTGATCGGCCATTCGCTGCGCGATCTGGCGCAACTGGCGTTCGTGACGTGCCCGGTAACCCTGCACATCAATGTTTACCTGCACCCAGTGCTCCACCTGCTTGCTGACGATTAAATTGACAATGTATTGCAAGGCATTCAGGATTTCTGCCCGACGGCCAATCAGCACACCCAGATCATCGCCCTGAACGTCTACCAAAATAGGGCGCTGGCCTTCCTCGTCAAGTTCACCGTAGCGGACTTCGATATGCGCTGGGACTTTCATCTTTTCCAGAAGTTCAGCCACGGTCTGGCGCGAAATGAAAAGGAGGTTGTCGTCCAGTACGCTGAAAGCATCTTCCGAGACTTCCACCGATCCATCTTTGTCCCGTGCTGGAACCGGGACTACCACGTCCGACCGGGAAGAGGCTTTTGCCTGGGTTGTTTCGGGTTTTTCAGCACCGGCTTCAGGTCCGGAAGGGAGCCTTTTAACCGTCAGGCGGACGCGCGCCTGGCGGCTGCCGACTCCGAAAAGTCCGCGGCTGCCATTATCCAGAACTTCCACATCCACAGCCGCATCGGTCAGACCAAGTTCGGTCAATCCTTCCGCGACGGCTTCCTCAACTGTTGGAGCGATTTTTTCGAGTGTAGTTCGTTCGTTCATTTGTTCCTCGCCAGTGTTGTCGTATCAGGTTTATAACCTGGTATTAAAGCACGCCAATTGACTTTGCCCAGCAGGGCATATTGCGCAATGCCGACCAGGTTACCAGTGACGAAGTAGATGGACAGACCGGAGGCAAAGGTCAGTGCAAAATAGCCCAGCAGGAGCGGCATGTAGAGCGCCATCATTTTGTTCATCGTGGCACCCTGGTCGTTCGGGTTGGTGGAGGCCGGCATGGTCACTTTGGATTGGATGTAGGTGGTGATCGCCACGATAATGGCCAGCAGCGGGATGCCAACTCCGAACATGTAGATGCGCTCCGGCTGCCCCAGGTTCATCCATAAGAATTTGCTGTTAAGCGGCACGAGGTCGGAAAGGTGGAAGTAGGGATACACGACCCGGGCCAGGATAAGCAACTGGCCGGGTGTGGCAGCCAGGGCACGCATGATGCTCTGGTAGAGGCCAAAGATGAGCGGGATTTGGACAACCGACGGCAGACAGGAGGCAAATGGACTGATGCCAAGTTCCTTGTACAGTTTCATCTGCTCCTGAGCCAATTTCTCTTTATCACCCTTATGCTTCTTCTGAATATCCTGCCACTGCTTCGACTGCTGGAACTCCGTCATCTTGGTGCTGGATTTGATCTGCGCTGCCATCAGTGGATGGGTAATCAGGCGGATCAGGATGGTGAACAGGATAATCGCAATCCCGAAGTTCCCGCCAACCAGTTTATAGATCAGCAGTAATGCGTTCGTAAAGGGGTTGATAATAATGGTTTCCCACATGGTTCAATTCCTTATTTAGCCGGTGTGAATGACCACTGGGTGGCCCCGTTTTGATCGAGGGCCACGAGCAGGTTATCTCCGCCGGTCGGCGCAACCAGGACCAGGGTCCCGGCAGCAACAGGGGTGGCATATATTTTCCCGGAGACTGAAACGGGCCGGGCGTTCTGGCCGGTATTGTCCATGAAGTAGACATTTCCCGACTCAGTCCCGACAACGATGGTACTGCCACTGACCAGCGGAGAGCCAACTATGGTCCCGTTCAACTGCTGGGTCCAGGGCTGTCCTGTACCGGTCATCGGAAAAGCGTATAACATGCCATTGGCATCGCCCACGTAAACGTTTGTGCCGTCCTGCGCCGGGCCAGACCAGATCCAGGAGGAAGTCGTTTCCTGTTGGATGATTTCGCCATTGCGCACGTTCAACGAGACCAGCACTCCACCATGCGTGCCGAAGTAGAGGGCGTTGTTTGACCCCAGCACCGGCGAACCAAGGATGCCTCCATCCACGGTCTGCACCCAGGTCTGTTTGCCGGTTTGGGCATTCACCGAGTAGACATGCCGTCCCAATGTGCCAAAATAGACGTTCGTGCCATCCGAAACCGGGCTGCCCCAGATCGCCTGGTCCGCCTGGAAAGGAGAGACCCACTTTAGAGTACCGGTGAATGTCAGAGCATACAGGTTGTAATCGGCGTTGGTTGCATAGATCGTATCATTGGTGATCAACACGCCACCGATCCAGCGATCCTTGGCCTGTTCAAAGCGCCAGTTCTCAGCGCCGCTCTGCGGGTTGAGACTGTAAAGTTTGTGGTCGAAACTGCCGACAATCAACTGCCCGTCGGGAGTCAGTTTCGGCGTGGCATAGAAAGGCGTGGCATTGGCAGCCTTGGCCGGGAAACGCCAGACTTCCGCGCCGGTCTGCAGGTTGACGGCATAAACGTATGGGCCGCCGGCAATGTAGGCATTGTCTGCGTCAGCAGTTACCCCGGGCCAGGAAGAGGCCGTCAGGCCGGTGGCGCACCCCCCCAGGACTACGGCCAGAGCCAGCAGCAGACCAATCAAAACCAGATATTTTGTCTTCATGGAGTCTTGTCTCTCCTAATGAACGGGGTCGTAGCCCCCGTGATTGAACGGGTTACAGCGCAACACGCGCCAGATTGCCATCGCACTGCCCTTCAACACTCCGTACTTGTAAACCGCCTGATAACCATAATGCGAGCAGGATGGGTAGAAGCGGCATGTGTCGGGCGGTAGGACCTTGGCAAAACTCGCCTGGTACAGACGGATGAGTCCCAGCAATGCCAGGCGCGGCCAATTCCATATCGTGCGGGGCAGGTCGCGCAGGCGTGGCTCATGGGAATAATCGTGAGGCAGATACTCAAACGTCATGGGCTTGGGAAAGGAGACCGGCGCGCTTCAGCAAAATGGACAGCGCTTCACGTGTCTGGTGGACATTCGCAGCAGGGAGCGGGGAACGAGCGATCAGCAGCAGGTCGGACCCGGGAACTGTCACCGGGATAAGGTCACTCATCGCCGCCCGCAGCAGACGCTTGGCCCGGTTGCGTTTGACCGCATTCCCGACCGCCAACCCGGCGCTCACCCCGATGTGCGTTTCGAGCACATCCGCTTTGAGCACATATAAAACCACCAGCGGGTGGGCATACGACTTGCCGGAACGCCGCACCCGCTTGATATCGGTTGACCGGGTCAGGCGAAAACCTCGTTTCACCTGCGCCTCGCCTTCGCCCGCGCGGATATCAAACCGCCGCGCTGCCGAATTCCTACCAGCGGACGTGCTTGACGTGTGAGTTGCTGCGGACGGTCAGGCGGATGCGGCCCTTCAGTCGCCGTCGCTTGAGCACCTGGCGGCCATCTGCGCTGGACATGCGCTGGCGGAAGCCGTGCACACGCACACGCCGCCGGATCTTGGGTTGATAAGTACGCTTGGGCATCTATTAACTCCGAATAAATGTATTACTGCTTATTGTTATCCGTGAACCTTGAACCATCAAAATCCAGGTGATTACTGCAACTTGGGTTCACATCTTTGCGCAGTACCCTGTAAAACACCAAACAGCGGTTTTACCGCCGGGGTTTTCATGGACGGGTCGCAATTATAACCGAGGGGGGTGATTCGGTCAAAGGAAAAAGCCGGTGGAAATACATTAACGGACAGGTCGGGCGAGGCATGCCTCGCCCCTACCCAAGGGACGCGTCACTCAGCAAACTCTGAATAGGCTTCCATATTCGATATTGAGAAACGAATGAGGAACGACTACCATCTTGATGCTCTTCATATTAAAGTGCCAGGGTATGGATTCGATACGCGTATCGAATATCGAAAAACCGATCCTTGAGGCGAAACCGACCGCAGATTCATACCCCTTCGAAGGAGGCGTGCCTGGCAAAGACCGCCCAGGCACAGGGGTGGGGGTGCGGAGATGGAAGGTGCCAGGGTTGTGCATTGATATTGAGGAACAATCGAGGAACAATCCCCTACGCAGTAAAGTGTATCGTCCCTGCGGATGCAGAAGGCTTTTTTCGTTGCGGATGGAAGTTTCGATTTTTAAGGTTCAAAAGAACATGCGGAAAGGATGCCCAAAAGACTTCCAGCCCGTATGGATATTATAGTACATTTGTTCTGATTTGCAAGATGTGTTTTGATAAATTATGATTCTTTTATTCTTAATATTCTAAAACGTTCCTCACCCCATCGTCAAGTGGACCAGGACGGAGCCCTTTCAAGGTTAAAACTGGGGTTCGAATCCCCACGCGGATATATCCCCCGATAGTACCTCTCTTTTTAAGTGGAAAATCCGTCTCACTTCCCCACATACGCATAAACGCCGCGGTACTCGGGCGGGAGCTGCCGGGCAAGCGCCTCCATGATCAGGCGCGTCCCCTCTTGCAGCGCATCCATTCGGCTGGTAAATTCCGGCAAAACGAACGGTTTCCCCACCGCCAGCGTGACCGGTGTGCGGCGGAACTTTTTCATGCCGTTCTCGATCAGCCTGAA
>JADGQD010000119.1 GCA_017882065.1 Anaerolineales bacterium
TTACGCCCATAATGCCACCTGGGACGACGGCAACGGCCACTCGCACATGCGGGCGTCGCTGCTCGGGCCCTCGCTGACCATCCCATTCGTCGAGAAAACCCTGACTCTTGGTACCTGGCAACAAGTGGTTTATGTGGATTTTGACATCCGTCCACGGCGCAGGGAATTGGTGGTGCAGATCGTGGGAGAATAACAGCAAGGATGACTAGCTGGTCATCCCTGCTGTTTTCGGTTCACCACGGCAATCCGCACAAATCAATTCCCCCCTCCGGCCAGTCTTGTTTGAGCACCGGCAGAGTCATGACCGGGATACTGAAGGCTTGTTTGCCATCAGGCTGCTCGATCAGCATGGAATGGGCAACCACCTTCCAGCCTCGTTTTTCATAACTGGGGATCATCTTCTCGGTGGCGATCATAAGACCAAAATCCACCTTCAGCGGATCATGCAGGAAGTCCACAGCTACTTTGAGCGCTTCGGTGGCATAGCCGCGTTTACGCCATTCCACCTTGGTCGCCAGGTTCCCAATCCCCCCTAACCTGACTGGCTTTTTGCCCGCTATGGCCGTGCGCTCTATAATGTGGATGTTGGTGATCAGTTCTTCATTCTCCCAGACCATTACGGTCCAATCAGCTATTGCCCACTTTGTACCGGTCAAGTAAGCATACAGGGAACTGGTCACCACGCAATCCTGGCGGGCTTTTTCAAACGTGCTCAACTCCCTGGCAGACTTAACTTCAATTCTCATCGTGATTGCTCCTTATCACGAGGTTGATTCTATCTCAGCCGATGAAAGGACGCAAGCGCAGATAAATCAGCCCCATAATTTCAACGAAGGCTGCCAGTGAGAGCAATCCAAGCCTTATCCCTTTGCCAGGGATAGGAATACATCCTCCAGTGTTGGCTCGCCGCGCTCGAGAGTGGCTACCGTCAGCCCGGCGGACATCAGCCTGAGGCGCAGGTCTTTCTCTTTCATTCCCCGTTCGGTAATCATCCGTAAATGGTCGCCCGCCAGACCCACTTGCAACACACCCGTGCAAGTCTCGCAGGCATTCAAGGCAATTTGCAATGGCTCGGCATGTACCTCCCATACGTCACCGGGGACAACTCGCATTTTAAGCGCCGCCGGGGTATCCAAGGCCAGCAGCTTGCCATCCCGCATCATACCCACCCGCCCGCAGTATTCGGCTTCATCCATGTAATGGGTCGTAACAAAAACCGTCACACCCTCCGCCGCCAGTGCATAGATCAAATCCCAGAAGCTGCGCCGCGCTGACGGGTCCACACCGGAGGTGGGTTCATCGAGAAAAAGTAGTTTCGGCCGGTGGACAAGCGCGATCGCCAACGCCAGCCGCTGTCGCCAGCCTGCCGAGAGCGCCCCTGCCAGTTCGGACCCGTGACCTGCCAGCCCGACCAGGGCCAGCGTCTCCTCGATGCGCTGCTTGTCGCGGATGCCATAGATGCCGCCGTAGAAAGTCAGGTTTTCCCAGACGGTCAGATCATCGTACAGGGCAAATTTCTGTGACATATACCCGGCGCGGGCACGCACTTCCTCCGATTGACGGAAAGCATCGAAGCCGAACACGGTGGCCTTGCCTTCCGATGGCTCGTATAGCCCAAGCAACATGCGGATGGTGGTGGTTTTTCCGGAGCCGTTCGGGCCTAGATAACCGACAATCTCCCCGGCCTCCACGGTGAAAGACACATGGTCCACCGCGACGAAATCGCCGAAGCGGCGGGTCAGGTTTTCGGTAATTACAACGGGGTCAGGCATGGTTTCACCACAGAGCACTCAGAAAGCACAGAGTTATGAGTCGGAAAGAGCGGCGAGCGTCTTACGGATCAGGTCGGCTTTTTCGGAGCGGCCCATGGCCTCGTAGGCTTCAAGTTCATCCTCGAGCGGGAAAGTCGGGACGCGCAGGCCGTTCAGGTCCGCCCAGACCAGCCGGGAAAAATCAGTGTAGGTGCGCCAGGTGCCGTCGGGCGTCTTATGGGCGATGTTCGCCAACAGATCGATCTTGATGCCCTCGACCTCAGCCTTGCCGTCCAGCGAACGCATGCAGGGCGACTCCCACAATTGGACAGCCGTCTGCATGGACCCAGCCAGGCGCTGCTCGATGAGGTAGACCGTTTTCTCGTCAGTCTGGATGTCCAGGTCATGGACCGGCACGTCCACCCCCTGCAGGCGCAGGCCGGCGGACCCGGTCAGGGCCCAGAGGAATTCGGCGGGCGGGATGCATTCGAGCAGAGCCGCGAGGACGCGGGTATGGGCTTCGGGCAGGTCGAGGCGAGCGACAAGGTTCGTCATCGGGATCAATCCTTACTGCCGGAGAGCGAGATGAACACGTCCTCCAGCGTCGGGGGGACGGGACGCGCCTCGACCTGAACACCGGAGCGGGCGGGGAAAGCCTCCGCCAGGGCTGCGATAACGGACTCCGCTCGCCCGGAGACGACGCGCAGGTGCAATTTGTCCCCAAAAGCACGGACATCCTCCACGCCCTTGATCTTCTCTACAACCTGCCGCAGGGAAAGCAGCGACCTGCCGCGCACCTCGACGATGCAGCCTTCCAGATTGGAGCGCAATTGGGACGGCGTCCCTTCGGCGATCATCCGCCCGAGACGCATGAACCCGACGCGGTGGCAGCGGGCGGCTTCATCCATATAGGGAGTGGAGAGGATGACGGCAACACCATCCGCTTCCCCTCGCCCATCGGGAGAGGGGTTGGGAGTGAGGGACACGAGCCGGATGAGCAGTTGCCAGAAATCCTGCCGCGTGACCGGGTCCACTCCGGTGGTGGGCTCGTCAAGCAGTAGCACCTTCGGGCGGGTGACAAGAGCCGAGGCCAGGCCGAGTTTCTGTTTCATCCCGCCGGAGAGCTGACCGGCGCGGCGGTCTTTGAAGGAGTCAAGACCGACAAAGCTGAGGATTTCCATGCAGCGCGGCAACCATTCCTGCCGGGAGAGGCCGCGCACTTCGGCAAAGAAACGGATGTTTTCCAGTACTGTCAGGTCTTCATAAAATGAGAAACGCTGCGACAGGTAGCCGAGTTGGGCGCGCACCTGCTCGGTCTGCTTGCCGACCGAATAGCCGCAAATGGAAGCGTCACCGGAATCGGGTTTGAGGGCGCCGACCAGCAGGCGCATGGTGGTGGTTTTGCCCGCCCCGTCTGAGCCGACCAGCCCGTAGATCTCACCGGAGGCGATGTTCAAATTCATGTCGTCCACAGCGAGGGTGGCGCCGAAGGTCTTGCGCAAATGTTGAGCAACAATCGAGACGGTCATGTCATTTTCCTGGCGTTGAAATACTGCTTCTTGCATAATTACGTGAACCTTGAACGATCAAAATACAGATAATTACAGCAATTTTGGTTCGCATCTTTTTGCAGTACCTTGGCTTTCTTTATTACAATTCCTCCACCGGTTGAATGATAACCATTGCCTCCGATGCGGCCAGTTCTTCCAACTGCTGGCGGCTGGGGCGCTTCGGCAGGCCGTGCGCTTTTTGCATCAACAAACCCATCATGAACGGATGACGCTGGAGGCGAGTTTCCAGGAAATCAGCAATCCGGGCCGGGTCGGTGACGGTTTCGGCCACCCCGCGGAAGCAGCGGTTCTTCACCCGCACCTCAACCCCGCCTTCCGCTTCGATGTTGCGGTACCAGTCCGACTTCGTCCCACGCGCCGAACCGAGATAGTATTTGCCATCCATTTCCTCGTATTGCAAGGGCGTGATGCGCTTCTGCCCACTCTTGCGGCCGGTGGTGGTCAGCAGCAGGATGATTTTGCCGACGATCGGCCCCAGCCCGACGGCATACAGCAACCGATGGATGCGTTGGATATTTTTCATCCTGCTCCAGAATTCATCCCGGATCGTAGCTTTCCCTTCCTGAAAGGCCACTTTGGAAAATCCTACTTTCCGAAAACAACGTCTGCCGGCATACCCGGCTTGAGTTTCCCGCCCGGGTCCAGGACCTGGAGCTTGATGGCGAACACCGTGCTGGTGCGCCCTTCGATGGTCTGCACGTTGCGAGGAGTGAACTCAGCCTGTTCGGCGATATGGCTGACCGTTGCGGTGAAGGTCTCGCCGGGGAAGGAGTCCACCGTCACGGCGGCAGACTGGCCGAGGGAAATTTCGCCGTAGCGGTTTTCAGGGACGTAGACGGTAATGGTCAGGTTGTCGAGGCGACCCAGGGTCAGCGCCGAAGCGTTGGGTGCAACGATTTCACCTGCCTGGATGGTACTCGTCAGAATGGTCCCGTCTGCCGGGGCGGTGATGGTCAACTTGGCGATCTGGGTATCAATCAACGCTAGGCTGGCTTCCAACTGGGCTATGGCCAAGTGAGCTTGCGCGGTGGCGGAAACCGCCTGCTGCAAGGCTGCCCAGGCAACTGCCACGCGGGGGGAATTTTCCCCTGTCTGCAGGGACAGCAGTCGGTCCTGGGCTGCTTCGGTGCGCTCCCGTGCGGCAGCCTCTTCAGCGCGGGCAGTAATGATTGCAATTGCCGCGTCTGATTCCTTCAGATCATCATAGGCTGCCTGGGCATCGTCCAGTTCGGTCTTGGCCGTGTCATAGACGGACCGGGCGGCGTCGCGCAGCTCAGTATTGGCTGACAGATTGGCGCGCGTCAGCACATCTTGGGCTGTGGCGATGGCCGCCCTGGCATTCAGCAGGCGCGTCTCGGCAGCCGCGAATTTTGCAGAGCCAGCCTCTGCCAGCAGGAAATCGAGGCCGGTCCGGGCTTCAACAAGTGCAGCCAGGGAGGCGTCCACTTCGGATTGGGCCGCGGCCAACAGATCGGCCTGCGAGAAATAGCCACCAGGCAGGGTGTACCCGGCCGGGTTGGCGGTCCGCCAGTCGGAAGTGCGGGTGGAAGTGGAATCGAGGCGGGCAGAGTTCAAGACCAAGTCGTAGTTAACCTGGGCAGTTACCAGGGAGGCATCTGCCGTCGAGGCGGCAGCCCGCGTCAAGTCCAGGTTGGCCGCCGCGACAGCCCGCTGCGCCTGGAGCAGGGTGTCATCCAGGCGGAAAAGCACATCACCGGCTTTCACCGCCGCACCTTCATCCACCGATACTTCGGCAACTTTGCCGCCGATTTCAGGGGAGATCGTCACTTCAATGGCTTCAATGGTGCCGGAGGCAGTCAGGGCGGTGCTGCCCTTATTCAACAGGGAGCGAATGCCGAAATAACCTCCGACAAGGACGGCTAAGACAACGATCACAATTACAGGGACAGGGGGACGGTTGTGTTTCATGAGGAACTCCTTAATCAAGACGTTTTCGGAAACGGATAGACGCCGCGCCCATGATGGCAATGCCAAACACAGCCAGGGCCAGGATTTCACTCCAGATGGGTCCTGCCCCTACCCCCTTGATAAGCAAGGCGCGGATGATGATCAGGTAGTAACGCAATGGGATGATGTAAGAAATCCACTGCAGGAATTGCGGCATGGCTTCCAGCGGGAAGAAAAAACCGGAGAGGAAGATGCTCGGCAGGAGAGTCATCCAGACCGTCAGCATGGCCTCCTGCTGGGTGTTGGCGATGGTGGAGGCGAACAGCCCGATCCCGAGACCGGACAAAACCAGCAGGCCCGAACAAGCCAGGATTAGACTGAGGTCACCGCGCACTGGCATGCCAAACCACCAGTGACCGATTGCTAGTACTTCTAGCGTGTTAATGAAAGCCAGGATGGCATAGGGCAGGATTTTTCCGACCACCAGTTCCCACGGGCGGATGGGTGTGACGATTAACTGCTCGATGGTGCCGCGTTCGCGCTCGCGCACCACCGCCGTGGCGGTCAAGATGGAGGTGATGGCATACAGGATCATGCCAATCACACCCGGGATCATGAAATAAGAACTTACCAGGTCCGGGTTGTACCAGACTCTCGTACGCACCTGGAGTGGCGGCTGGAAGTTGCTGGCGTCCATGCCGCTGCGCTCCAGACGCTGGATCATCAAATGAGTGGCCTGGGATTGACCGATGAGGGTAGCCGCCGAAAGCGCCGTGGACCCGGCAGTTGCGTCCGACCCGTCCAGGATGAATGCCACCTCGGCATTCCCCTCTGCCAGAGTGGTGTTGTAATCCGGCGGGATGATAAGACCGGCACGCGCCTCACCCTGCTCGATCAGGAGGCGGATTTCGTTCTCCGAACCAACCATGTATGCCAGCCGGAAGTAATCGGCGGCGCGATAAGTATCCAGCAGGGAGCGCGACTCGGCGCAGCGGCACTGGTCAAAGACTGCCAGCGGTATGTTGCGCACATCGCTGGTGGCAGAATATCCCAGCAGGAATAGCTGCATGATCGGAATGATGAGAATAATAGCCAGCGTACGTTTGTCACGCGTAATCTGGATAAACTCCTTGCGGAGGATGGAGACAAGACGGGAATTCATGCTGGCTCCTTATTTGCCATGACACCATGAAGGAAAATCTCGACAAAATGGTCCAGGGCATTCGTCGACATC
>JADGQD010000120.1 GCA_017882065.1 Anaerolineales bacterium
TTCCATTCGCAAATCTTCTTCCTTACCCACCGCCTGCGCGCCCACCATCAACTGGCGCTCTATCCGTCCTCGGCCATCCAGGACCGTTCGGTCTACGAGGATGCTGAAATCTTCGCCCACAACCTGTTCCTGCAGGGGCACATCCGCACCCGCGATTACCAGACCTACCGCGAACTCTACCAGACCCTGATCGAGTTCCTGCCGCCGCCCGACCTGGTCATTTACCTGCGCGCCTCTGTCCCCACCCTTATCCAGCGCATCGGACGGCGCGGGCGTGACTACGAGCGCACCATCCCTGCCGATTACCTGTCCAGCCTGAACAACCTGTACGAGACCTGGATTGCAGACTTTACCCTTTGCCCCGTGCTGACCGTGCCTGCCGACGATATTGACTATGTGGCGCACCCCGGCCACCTCGACCTGATCGCCCTGAAGGTGGACGGGAAACTGACCGGCAAGGAGGAGGTGGTCTTCGACCCCGAAGAAGTGGCACGCGCCGCCTGCGATTAAAATCAAATTCCCCGGAAAACCGGGGAATTTTTATTCCATGAACAGGTTCCATTTCCAACGGCTCTCCTGGATTCCAGCGGTCAGGGATTGTATTATCGCCGTGATATTGCTATACTGTGTTAAGTTTATGGCTATATCTGCAAGCCGCCCATAAACGATTAACCCCCCAAATGACGGCTCAACACATAGTTGGGCGGCTTCCGTAAACAGAATCGCTCCACGGCTAGAGAATAACGAAATGAGGATGAAATAGCCCATGAAAAACTCGATGATCGAAGTAGAAGACTTTCGCAAAACCTACGGCAATTACGTTGCCGTGGACGGTCTCAGTTTCGACGTAAAGCAAGGCGAAATATTTGGCTTACTCGGCCCCAATGGCGCCGGAAAGACCAGCACATTGGAATGCCTGGAGGGCCTGCGCGCTCCAAACGGTGGCTCGCTGCGGGTGGTAGGCTTAAACCCAGTCAGCGAGTTCCGCAAACTACGAAACCTGATCGGCGTACAACTGCAATCGGCGGGATTACCGGAAAGCATCACACCAGACGAAGCCATGAAATTCTTCTGCGCCTATCACAACGTGGCGCCCCGCTTCGACTTGCTGGAACGATTGGGCCTGATCGAGAAACGGAATACCCAGTTCTACGAACTCTCTGCCGGACAGCAACGTCGGCTGGTGTTAGCTTTGGCGGTTGCGCACAATCCCCAGGTGCTCTTTCTGGACGAACCCACCGCCGGACTGGATGTGGCCACCCGCGTTGAGTTGCATGGCATGATGCGAGAACTGCAAGCCGGCGGCACCACCGTCATCCTTGCTACACATGATATGGCCGAAGCGGAAGAGATGTCAGATCGGGTGGCTATCCTGCTGCAAAGTAGGCTCGTAAATATTGGCACGCCAATGGAGATAACCGCTACCGGCGCGGGCCTGACCAAGATCTCCGTGCGAACACAAGCATCCAGTTTATCTGCCTCTGGTATCGCCTTTCCGGCTGTCAGCCAGCACACGTTAAAAGACGAATACAGCATTTACTTTAGCTCCGATATCGGTCCTACGCTGTCAGCCATGATAGCCTATATTGATGCCCAGGGGGATACGCTGATCGACTTGCGCGTGGAGCGGCCATCTCTGGAAGATCGTTTCCTTGAAATCACCAACCCTGGAGTTGCCCAATGAACGCCTTTATTCACCACTTCTCTTTTGAATTTCGAGCGGGTATCCGCAACAAACAGTTGCTACTGATGAACTATTTATTCCCTCTTGGTTTTTACCTGTTGATGGGATTTGTCATGGCCGAGATCAACCCGCCCTTCCGGGAGGATATCATCCCGGCGATGCTAGTATTTGGTATCCTGGCGGCAACCTTGCTGGGGATACCGGATCCGCTGGTCAACGCCCGTGAAAACGGTATTTTCCGTAGTTACAAAATCAACGGCATCCCCTCTATCTCAATCCTGGTCATTCCAGCGTTGACGACCATTCTGCATCTGGTGCTCGTGGCTGTGTTCATCACATTCACTGCGCCTTTGTTCTTTCGCGCACCACTTCCAGTAAACTGGCTCAACTATGCCTTGATTTTTGTAGCGATGGCATTTGCTTGCGCAGGGTTAAGCGTTCTGATCGGAGTGGTCTCTCCCAGTTCACGCATGACGGTGCTGTGGTCACAGCTAATTTTCGTCCCTTCCATGCTGTTGGGTGGCCTGATGCTTCCATTCAGCATGCTACCTGAAGCTGCCCGAAAATTCGCGCAGCTTCTGCCTGCCACTCAGGCGATGAACGCCTTCAATGGATTGGCGATGGGGAAAGTGGCCGCTTTTTCTCCCTGGGGTTCGGTGATCATGTTATTTGCCAGCGGCGTTTTGGCATTTGGACTGGCTATGTATCTCTTTAGTTGGGACAGCCGCAATACGACGCGGCGTGGGCATCCCTTGCTGGCATTGCTGGTTTTATTGCCGTATGTTGTTGGAATATTCATGCTGGCGTAACCACCAGAGGAAATCTGCAATGCCCGGAACAATAACCGTCCAACCCCGCGTTGAAGCCGATTTGCTCCGCCACGCTCCGTAAACGGCTGAACGCGACCGTTAAGAATCGCTTCTCGTGAGTATTTCAATGCTATAAGAAATCTGACGCATTGATTCCGATGCGCTAAACCGGGAATTTTTTATTCCACGAACACGTCAAATTTCCAGCGGCTCTCCAGCCAGATCTCCCCGCTCCCGCCCTCGCCCCATATTTCCGTACCGGGACTGTTACATTCCGCGGACAGGACCGATTGCGGGGCTGAATCGATCAAACAGGCTGGCTCGGCGCCGGCTGCCTCTGCTTCAGGCGTGGGCTCGGGGATGGGTGTACCGGATTCGCTGCCCCGTGCTGGAACCGGGACTACCACGAGCCTGTTCGGCTTCCCGGGCGATGGACGGCAGGCAAATGCCCAGGCTCCGGTCCCATCCGGGAGACGGCACCAGGTCTGATCCGTTGCGGCCACCACCGGGTAGGTGTAGATGTCCGCCGTCCGGCCGTCCGGTCTGAACAGGCGGACGGCGTCACCGCCATCGCTGAGTGAGATGCCGGTCTCGATCTGATAGAAGATAACGATCTGGCGCGGCAGCAGGGTCACGTTGGGCAGAGTATAGGGACTGGAGCCGCCGTTGTCATCATCCAGTCTCCAGTTCTTTAAGCTGACAGATTCCGTGCCCATGTTGATGAGTTCGATATACTCGTCACCGGTATTGGCTGTTCCGTCGTCATTCCAATCGGTGCGCGGATGGGGCAGGAACTCGTTGATGACCACTATGCCCGGGAAGGCAGTGGGGGTGCGCGTGGGGGTGCGCGTGGGAGTGGGCGTGGAGGGTAGCACCCCCGCGCACATTACGGTCGGGCTGGCTTTATTTTGCGGGTTGGCGGGGGAAATAAGCGCAAAGTCTCCGGCATTGTTATTGGTATCATAACAACTGGTGGCGCCGCCAGGCTTGCGCTCGTAACTCTGGTCAGATGGGCCCGAAAGCGGCAAAAGGATTGTCCCTTCGTGGTATTGAGTGGTCGTGCACATCCCGGCCCGGTCCACCAGCGTGCCGGAAACAGTGACCAGCGCCACACCGCCGTCATCGGAGAGGGAAGCCGGGTAGGTTTGGTCTGCGCCGGTCACGCTGGAACCAGTTGCCGCAACCAGGTAATGCTGACCGGGCTGGAGGATGGTATTGGCAGGGATGGTCACCAGGTTCGTTATGCTCGTACCGCAACTGCTGGATTTTTTGATCTTCCACGCGCCAATATTGACCGCCGCGCCGCTGGGATTGTAGAGTTCGACAAACTCGTCATTATCGCCATTGGGGCCGCGCGAACGGAATTCGCTGATCACCAGATGCGCTGGCGCAGTCGGGGTGGCTGTCGTGGTCGGGCTGGCGGTGCCTGTCTGAGTGGGTGTCGCTGTGTCGGTCGGCGTTAGTGTAGATGTGGCTGTGTCTGCCTGGGTGGGAGTCGCTGTGTCGGTCGGCATTAGTGTAGATGTGGCTGTGTCTGTCTGGGTGGGCATCGCTGTGGCGGTGGGCAAGGACGTATCGGGTGCAGTGCCGGTTGACGTGGGGGTGCTGGTGTTGGTTGGAGTATCAGTGTTGGTAAATATTGATGTGGGGGTAGGTGTAACAGGCCATGGAGCATAGAATTGTTTTGGCGTGCCGTTGATTGGATCGCCGTTTACGTCCGATCCGTTTCTCACAATCCCATTATTGGTGGCCCATGCGCCTGGACCATCTGAGATTAAGCCAACGCGTTCCATACTGAAACAACCTGGAAATGCCGAACCAGCAGGCCAGCCGCCTCCATCCAGGTTTGCTGTGTCAATTAAAATGTTGCCCGGCGCATATAAGCACAGAATTTCACCGCTCTCTGAAAGGGCAGAGTTTGATATGCAAATTTGATCAGCAGTGATGCCGCGGACGATTTTATTGTCTGTACGCTCTAACAAATAAAATTCGCTGGCAGGAATTGTGCCCAATAGAGAAATATTGGGGTCAGAATCGCCGGCCACAAGCCGCCAACCTGAAAGGTCAATGAGCTGACCTCCAGGGTTGTATAGTTCAATCCCTTGATGGATTGGAGAAGCTGCTGTTCCTCCCCAGGCTACTTCGCTGATAATAACAGATAAAGGCTCATAACTTTGCTGCGGAGAGGCGGCGCGCACTGCACCGCCCGTCAGCGCACCAACCAGGACCCCCAGCATGAGCAATGTACACAAAACCCGTGAGCGAAATTCTCTTGCATGCAACATCTACGCTGTGATTTCCTCCCGTCAATCATAACACACGACGAACACGCCTTTCCGAGGCGGCGCCTGACTGGTCATGGTTTTCACAAAGGCGGGGTTTGGGGATTACCAGGCTTTCACAGGGTACTGCGTAAATAGCAGGTGACTTTGTGAAAGCCCTGACTGACTGGTCAGTATTGGGAATCGAGCGAAAACCTTAGCGAGGCTCGACGACGAATTTGATGGCCGTACGGACCTTATCCTCTATCTCCACGTCCACGAACTCGGGCATCGCCACCACAAAAATGCCATCTATCTTAAGATAGCCGGTTGCCAGTATGATCGCTTTGACAGTCTGATTCACGGCCCCCGCTCCAATTGCCTGCACTTCCGCCCGTTTGTTGTCGCGGACTACGCCCGCGATGGCCCCGGCCACAGCAGAGGAACGGGAGGTTGCGGATACCTTGATTATGTCCATAGAGTTTCTCCCTTGCTCGAACGATCGGTAAGAGGGGCACTATCTTATGAAATTGTACAGTATTTCAGGCCGTGATTCAAGACGGTAGTAGTACTATTATCTAAACATCTTTTGCTCAATCCACCGCTCCGTCGCGGACCTCGGGCCAGACTCCCGCCACGACCGCTCCGCACTGCGGACAAACCCCCTGCGGCGTGACGCGCATCGCCCGTATGGCATAGCCGGTGCGTTCCACCAGCGCGGTATTGCATTTCGGGCAGAAAGTAGTTTCGTACTCGTCCACCCGCCCCGGCAGGTTCCCGGCATAAACATAACGCAGACCAGCCTCGCGGCCGATCTCGGCGGCACGCAGGAGAGTTTTCGCCGGGGTATTGGGAGAATCCTGCATCTTGTAGTCGGAGTGGAACGCGGTTACATGCCAGGGGATGTCTGGTGAAACGGACGAGAGGAAGCGCGCCGCCTCCCACAGTTCCCCGGTGCTGTCATTGAAGCCGGGTACGACCAGCGTGACCACCTCCAGCCAGAGCCCCATCTCCTTCACCCGCTGGATGGTATCCAGCACATTCTTCAACACTCCGCCCAACTGCCGGTAGTTTTTATCCTGCATCGACTTCAGGTCAATGTTCATTCCAGTAAGATAAGGCCGCAGGTACTCCAGAACTTCGGGCGTGGCGTTGCCGTTGGAAACAAAAACGCACTTGATGCCTGCCGCCAGCGCTTGCTTGAAAACCGCTGCCGCCCACTCGCTGGTGATGAGCGGCTCATTATAGGAGGATGCGATCACGTCCGCGCCGGTGCGGCGGGCGGCCTCCACGATCTGCTCCGGAGAAATGTGCTTTATAAAATACTCCGCCTCGTCGGAGGCCGGGTCGCGCAGGGCCTGGGAGGTCAGCCAGTTCTGGCAGAAGCCGCAGTGAAAGTCGCAACCGAGCATTCCAAAGGTCAGTGCGATGGAACCGGGCAGGAAGTGGTAAAAGGGTTTTTTCTCCACCGGGTCGGCGTTGAGCGCCGCAACATAGCCCCACGGGGCGCACAGAGTCCCACCCTCATTGAAGCGTACCCGGCAGATGCCGCGCCGCCCCGGACGTACCAGGCAGCGGTGACCGCAGGCCGTGCAGCGAACGGAACTATCGGCCTGGGGAACAGTCAGTTCGGCA
>JADGQD010000121.1 GCA_017882065.1 Anaerolineales bacterium
GCCATGGGCCGCAAACCGGCCGACCTGGTGCTGCGCAAGGGCACCTGGGTCTGCGTGCAATCCGGCGAGTTCGTGCCCGATACGGACATTGCCATCAAGGATGGCCGCATCGCCTACGTTGGCCCGGATGCCTCCCACACCATCACGAAAGACACGCGGGTGCTCAACGCCGAAGGCAAGTATCTGGTGCCGGGTCTGCTCGACGGGCACATGCATGTCGAATCGGGGATGTTGACCGTCACCGAGTTCGTGCGGGCGGTTCTGCCGCATGGCACCACCGGCATGTTCATTGACCCGCACGAGATTGCCAATATCTTCGGGTTGAAAGGCGTCAGGCTGATGGCGGATGAAGCCGCCCGCCAGCCGGTACACGTCTGGGTGCAGGTCCCCTCCTGCGTTCCTTCCTCGCCCGAACTGGAGACACCCGGTGCGGAGATCACGCCTGAGGATGTGGCTGAGGCCATGCAGTGGGACAATATCATCGGCCTGGGCGAAATGATGAACTACCCCGGAGTCGCCGCGGCGGACTCAAAGATGCTGGCCGAAATGGAGACAACGCGTAGCGCCGGGAAAGTCATTGGCGGACACTACGCCTCCCCGGACCTCGGGCGGGCGTTCCACGCTTACGCCGCAGGCGGCCCCGCAGACGACCACGAGGGCACCCGTCTTGAAGACGCGGTTGCGCGTGTCCGCCAGGGGATGCGGACCATGCTGCGCTATGGTTCGGCCTGGCATGATGTGGCCGCCCAGGTGACAGCCATCACCAAACTCGGCCTGGACTCGCACCGCTTCATTCTCTGCACTGACGATTCCCATGCGGGGACGCTGGTCAACGACGGACACATGGACCGCGTTGTCCGGCATGCCATTGCCCAGGGGCTGCCCCCCATGACAGCGCTCCAGATGGCCACAATCAACACCGCGGAGCATTTCGGCGTCAGTCTGCAGGTAGGCATGATCGCCCCCGGGCGCTGGGCCGATATTCTGCTGGTAGAGGACCTGAAGAATTTCCACGTCGAAGTGGTGCTGGCCCGCGGACAGGTGGCCGCCAAACATGGCAAACTTCTCATTGACCTGCCGAAGGTTGAGTATCCGGAGTGGGTCACACAGTCTGTTCATCTCAAGCATGCCCTCAAAGCGGATGATTTTCGCTTGCGGACAACCTTGAAAGTTGAACGAGTAATATGTAATGTAATTGGCGTCATCGAGAACCAGGCGCCGACGAAACATTTGCAGATGACGTTGCCGGTCAAAGACGGTGAGATTCAATTGCCACCGGGGCTGGCCAAAGTAGCGGTCATTGAGCGCCATCACAAGACCGGCATCGTGCAAATCGGACTTGTCAGCGGTTTCGGTTTCACTGAAGCATGTGGCATCGCTTCCACCGTTGCCCATGACTGCCATCATATGCTGGTGGTTGGTACAAACGAAACAGATATGGCGATTGCCGCCAACAAACTGGCCGAAATCGGCGGCGGACAGGTGGTGGTGAAAAAAGGCAATGTCATCGGCCTGATTGAATTGACCATCGGCGGGCTGATGTCCACCGAGAAGGCCGAAAAGGTAGCTAAAAAAGCCAACACCATTCTGGAAGGCTTCCGTGCTTGCGGAAGTGCTCTCAACAACCCGAACATGACCATGAGTCTGCTGGCGCTGGTGGCCATCCCCGAAATGCGTATCTCGGACAAAGGCCTGGTGGATGTGGTCCACTTCACTTTTAGACCGGTCATTGCACGTCCCGCGGAATAGGATCAAGGTATGAGTCATCATCCATTTCGACGCCTGCAAAGCGAACTGGCGGAGATGATCAATTCGCTCCCTGCCGAGACCCGCCTGCCTTCTGAGCCAACTCTGGCGAAGCAGTTGGGAGTCTCGCGCGCCACGTTGCGCGAGGCCATGCGTTCTTTCGAGGGTCAGGGAATGATCCGCCGTCGTCAGGGCGTTGGGACCTTCGTTGTCGCCAAAGTCCCGGTGATGGATACCGGCCTGGAGGTCCTGGAGAGCATCGAGACGATTGCCCAGCGTTCCGGCCTGACGGTCAGGATGAGCGAGTTGCAGGTCCAGCAAGTTGCGTCAGACGAAGGACTGGCTGCAGTGCTGAATCTGAAGGTTGGCGCGGACCTGACGCGTGTCGCGCGCATCATCTTTACCGACCAACGCCCGATCGCCTATCTGGTGGACACCCTACCGATGGACATCCTGGCAGTTGACGAGCTTCGGTCCGGCTTCACCGGTTCGGTGCTGGACCTGTTACTGCGCCGCGGCGACCCGAAGCTGATCCAGTCCCGAACCGAGATCAAGGCCATCGGGGCCACTTCGGAAGTGGCGCGCGCCCTGCAAATCCAGCGCGAGGATGTCCTGCTCCAGTTTGCGGCCCAGCTCTATTCTGAGGACAGCCGTGTGGTGGACTATTCCATTAGTTATTTCCTGCCCGGTTATTTCCGCTTCCACGTGGTGAGACGGGTGGGTTAACCATGTCACGTGTGCGAAATCACGTGCAATCTTCTTATTTACCCCGGAGGTAAAAATGCGTAGTTTTGCTGGTCGGGACATCCTGTCCCTCAAAGATTTCGAAAGGCAAGAATTCTTCCGCGTTTTCGACGTTGCGGCTGAACTTGAGCCGATTGCCGTAAGCCGCCGTAACAGCGACCTGCTGGCTGAAAAGACCCTGGTGACGGCCTTCTATCAGCCGTCCACCCGCACACGCCTGGCGCACGAGGCGGCCATGCACCGCCTGGGCGGTCACGTGACCGGTTTCGCGGATGCCAAGATGACGCGTGCCGGTGACTTCTACCAGGAGTCGATCAAGGATACCGTCAAAATGCTGGAGTTCTACGGCGACGTTATTGTGATGCGCCACTTCACGCAGGGCGCTCCGCACGAAGCGGCCAAATGGGCCTCGATCCCGATCATCAACGGCGGCGACGGCTGGGGCGAGCATCCCACCCAGATTCTGACCGACCTGTACACTGTGTTGAAAGAAAAAGGCACCATTGACGGTCTCACCTGGCTGGCAGTCGGTGATATGCGCATGCGCACAATGCACTCGCTTGGCTATGCTCTGAGCCAATTCGACTGCCCGATCACATTTGTCTCCCCGCCGGATATGGCACTGACCGACGAGTTCAAAGCCGAACTCAAGCAGTTCAGCGTCAACTTCCGCGAGGTCGAGCACGTTGAGCAGGCGATTGCTGAGGCGGATGTTATCCTGGTCGAGCCGGTCGTCCAGCCAGATTACACCAAATCCCGCGATGAACGCGCCGGGAAAGACGTGGGTCTCACACCCGCCAACTACAAGATAACGCGCGAACTGCTGGAGAATAAAGCCAAATCGGACGCCATTCTCCTGCACTCCCTGCCGCGCATGGACGAGGTCCCGACCGATGTGGACATCACCCGCTGGTCGCGCTATTGGCAGGAAGCCTTCAACGGCGTTGTCATACGCATGGCCTTGCTGGCGCTGGTTCTGGGTGCGATGGAGTAATTTCACCACGACCCCCAGAGAACCCCCAAAGAACCCCCAAAGAACCCCCAAAGAACGGGGGCAGGCGGGGCAGGCGGGGCAGGCGGGCACGAAGTTTAACGAAGGATTCTTTGAGCCTTCGTGCCCTTCATGTTATGTTGTTTAGAGGCTTGGAACCATGCCTGAAATGACCATCAAGGAATGGGCTGCTGCATACCGCGCGGTTAACGAGGCCGAGCGCGAGGAGTTAAAAATACGGCTTCCTCAAGAGAAGATTGAGGATAGTGTGCGTTCATATTTCGCGTTAAGCAAGTTCGTTTGTGCTCTTTCGGGAACGCCAGACGAACCTGAGGAACTACAAGAATCACGAGCCAAGTTCTACTTGGAATTGACTCACAGATGGACGTTATTAGCAAAGAGGTTGAGCCATGCTTTTTGATCCCGAAGCTTTACGGCGAGTGATTGATTTTCTCAATGAGCACCATTTACCCTATATGCTGATTGGAGGCTTGGCAATCTCCATTAGGGTGAAACTCGCGCGACCCGCGACGCTGATTTTAAGATCAGTATAGATATGCCGTTGGCTGATTTCCGAAAACTCGTGTTCGAGCATTTTTCAGAGCGGCCGACCAAGATTCCAAAGCACATGCTCAGTCCGCATGTCATCCATTTCTGGGCTTTGCCTGACGTGGCTGTGGATATATTGGTGAGTATCTTCGATTATGAGAAACAAGCCATCGAACGAGCTATTGAAATGGACATCGAAGGTGTTCCAGCGCGCATCTGCACCCCGGAAGATCTTATCATCCACAAAGCCATAGCGGAACGCCTCAAGGATTGGGGCGATATCGAAGGCATTCTCATGCGCCAACGCGGTAAACTGGACCTCGCTTACATCCGCAACTGGCTATCTCAATTTGCCGAAGCGTTGGAGAAACCGGAGATTTTAACCCGCTTCAACCAATTATTCGAAACAACATAAAGGAGTTTTTTATGCAAACCTTTTTACATGGACGTGACCTGATCGGCGACCTGGATTTTACGAAAGAAGAAGTCGAAACCGTCCTCGACGTGGCCTTCGACCTGAAACGCAAGCGCGCCCTGAATGAGCCGCATCCTTATCTGCGTGACAAGGTGCTGGCGATGTTGTTCTTCTTCTCGTCCACCCGCACACGCGGCTCATTCGAAGCAGGTATGGCCCAGTTGGGCGGGCACGGCGCGTTCATCGAGAGCAAGTCCACCCAGATTTCGCACGGCGATACGCCCAAGGAAATCGGCGAAATTTTTGGCCGCTACTATGATGGCATCGCCGTCCGTCACGTGGACTGGGGCATCGGCAATGGCTATCTCAATGCGGTCGCCAAGGCCTCGCGCGTCCCGGTGCTCAACATGCAATGCGACATCTATCATCCCTTCCAATGCCTGGCCGACCTGATGACCATTGTCGAGAAAAAAGGCCGCGACCTGCGCCGTAAGAAGATGGTTGTTTCGTGGGCCTACGCGTCTTCGTACCAGAAACCGATGTCTGTCCCGCAGTCGCTCATCCTGCAAATGCCGCGTTTCGGTCTGGATGTGGTATTAGCGCACCCGCCGGAGTTCAGATTGATGCCTGAGATTATGGAACAAGCCCAGGAACAGGCGCGCAAGTTTGGCGCTGGCTTTGAAGTAACGGATGACATGGAAGCCGCTTTCAAAGATGCGGATATCGTCTATGCCAAGTCGTGGGGCGCGATGGTCCACACTCCGGACCCGGAAGAGGGTGCCAAGATCATCAAGAAGTACTCGCACTGGATCACCGACGAGCGCAAGATGGCTCTTGCCAAACCGGATGCAATCTACATGCACCCCCTGCCCGCTGACCGCAACATCGAGGTCACGGATGGCGTAATGGACGGGCCGCAGTCTGTGGTGTATGATGAAGCCGAGAACCGCATGCATGCCCAGAAGGCCGTCATGGCCTTAACCATGGGTTAGGAGGAACATTTCATGAGCAAGAAAGTCGCTGTCGTTGCCATCGGCGGCAACTCCCTAATTAAAGATAAAAGTCACCAGTCGGTCGAAGACCAGTACCAGGCCGCCAAGGAAACCACAACCCATATTGCCGATATGATCGAGCAGGGCTGGGATGTCGCCATCGGTCACGGCAACGGCCCCCAGGTCGGGTTCATCCTGCGCCGCTCTGAAATTGCCGCGAAAGTGGAAGGCATGCACGAGATCCCGCTGGACGTGTGCGGCGCGGACAGCCAGGGTGCGATTGGTTACGCGTTACAACAGACTCTTCAAAACGAACTGTTCAAACGCGGCATCAAGAAGCCGGTTGCCACTGTCGTGACCCAGGTGCTGGTGGATAAAAACGATGCTGCCTTCAAGAATCCGTCCAAACCGATTGGTGGTTTCATGGACGAGGCTGAAGCCAAGCGCCGCGAGAAGGAACTCGGCTGGAGTGTGGTGGAAGATTCCGGGCGCGGGTGGCGGCGTGTGGTCGCCTCACCGCTCCCGAAGGAAGTGGTCGAACTCGAGTCGATTGAGGCCCTGATCAAGGCCGGGATAGTGGTCATCACTGTCGGTGGCGGCGGTATCCCGGTCATTGACAAGGGTGAGGGCGAGTATGCTGGAACGGCAGCCGTCATTGATAAGGACTTTGCCTCCAGCCTGCTGGCCAGCCTGATCAAAGCCGACCTGCTGCTCATCTCCACTGCGGTCGAGAAAGTGGCCCTCAACTTCGGCAAACCCGACCAGAAATGGATTGACCGTATGACCCTGGCCGAAGCCAGGCAATATCTGGCCGAAGGCACGCACTTTGCCAAAGGCTCGATGGCTCCCAAGATCCAGGCCATCAT
>JADGQD010000122.1 GCA_017882065.1 Anaerolineales bacterium
CGATGTTGGCTTAGACGAGACCTTCACCGATCCAGTGTGGGGTGCAGCCGCTGCCAATTCACTGGTTGACTCCGGGTCAGATATCATCTTCGGTGTTGGAGGGACAACGGGCAGCAATGCAATCGTGGCTGCAGCGGCGCGCGGCGCTTACGGCATCGGCGCAGACGTTGACCAATATTATCTCCTGCCGGTGGCGTCCCCGCGCATCCTGACCAGTGTTCTAAAAATGATTGCACCAGGTGTTGTGGACTTGCTCCGGGCCGCCAGGGACGCCCAAGCCGGAACAGGTGCTTTGGCAACGGGTAATTATCTGGGTCAGATTGGGTTTGCTCCATATCATGAACTTGCTTCGCTTATCCCTGATAATGTTAGACAACAGATGTCTACCCTGCCTCAAGCTTTGCTCTCAGGGGAGATTCAGACAGTAGTCCCTGCCGCATCCCCATAATATGGGGTGAAAATATTATATGCTATAGCTCATCTTGTTTTTATCCCGGAGACACTGTATACTAATATATACGTTGTATACGATCACATGAAATTTTTACAACCGAAAAGGAGGTGTGACTGGCTGGAAAAGACTTGTTACCTGCAAGAACGTTAGCCGATAAATCGAAGTAAACCCATCATTTCAATCTACAAGGAGAGAAGTAATGAAGAGAATTAGTAATATCTTTGCCGTTCTAGCAGTATTCGTATTGCTGCTCACTGCATGCGGACCGGCTGCCACCACCGTGGCTCCTGCGACCTCTGTCCCCCCGGTCGTTGTCCCCCCGACCGCTGTCCCCGCTGTTCCCACCAACACCTTGGCTCCTACGCTCAAGGTCGGTGAGGTTACCGATTTCGGTGGCGTGGATGACAAGTCCTTCAATGCCCTCGGTTGGAAAGGTGTCACGGATGCCATCGCCCAGTTGGGTGTGTCCGGAAAGTTCTTGGAATCCAACGTACAATCTGACTATGCCAAGAATATCCAGCAGATGCTAAGCGAGAACATGGACCTGATTATCACAGTAGGTTTCAACCTGGGCATCGATACCGCAATTGCTGCCAAGGCCAACCCGAACACCAAGTTCGCCATTGTCGATTACACTTTCCCGGACTGCTGGCCGGGTGCCGTTGAAGGCACGGATTGCGCTTCTGCAACCGAACTGCCCAATGTGCGCGGGCTTACGTTCCAGACCGATGAGGCTGCGTTCCTGGCCGGTTACCTGGCCGCCGGCATGACCACGACCGGCAAGGTTGCCACCTTCGGTGGAATTGCCTATCCGTCCGTTACCATCTTCATGAAAGGTTTTGAAGCGGGCGTCAAGTACTACAACCAGAAGCATAACACCACTGTAGCGATAATCGGCTGGGACAATGCGACAACCACAGGCCTTTTCACGGGTAACTTTAGCTCCACCGATGATGGGAAATCCTTCGCGACCTCCCTGGTCCAAGAAGGCGCCGACATCATCATGCCGGTCGCCGGCCCGGTTGGCTTGGGGTCTGCTGCCTATTGCCAGACCAGCGCCAAATGCCTGATCATCGGCGTGGATACCGACTGGTTCGTTTCCGCTAACGAATACGCCAGTGTCTTATTGAGCAGTGTCCAGAAGAAGGTCGATGTGGCCGTCTTCAAGGCCATCCAGGACGCTGTTAATGGCACATTCACCGGCGGTACGGACAACGCCACACTCGCCAGTGGCGGTTTGGATCTGGCCCCCTTCCACAATTTCGACAGCCAGGTGCCTCAAACCCTGAAGGACGAAATTGCCCAGGTGAAGGCCGATATCATCAGCGGCGCAGTGACCGTTGACGGCGTTCTTGCAACCCCATAAACAGTTTTTAATATAAAGAGGGCCGGGGTAATCCCCGGCCCTTCTTTAATCGCAATTTTAAAGTCTTATCCAGGAGAAGATTGCATGCCACCGGTACTGGAATTGCGTGGAATCACAAAATCATTTCCGGGTGTTCTAGCGAATGATGCCATTGATCTGTCTGTAGAAAAGGGGAAAATCCTAGCCCTGCTGGGTGAGAACGGCGCAGGCAAAACAACCCTGATGAACATTCTCTATGGGCTCTATAAACCGGATAAAGGGCAAATATTCATCAATGGGGAGGAAGTCACCATCCACGATCCCAGCGACGCCATCGCCCGGGGGATTGGCATGGTCCATCAGCATTTCATGCTCATCCCGGTGATGACCGCTACGGAAAACGTGATGCTGGGCGTGGAGCCCACCCGGAGCGGAATTTTCCTTGACAAGGCAAAGGTGTCAAAACGCATCCTGGAGATCTCGAAGCAATATGATCTGGAAGTGGATCCGCAAGCCTGTATCGGCGACCTTCCGGTAGGCGCCCAGCAGCGAGTCGAAATTATCAAGGTTTTATATCGTCAGGCCGATATCCTGATTTTGGATGAACCTACAGCAGTCCTGACCCCGCAAGAAGTGGAAGGACTCTTCAAGGTGCTGCGATCCATGGTCGCCAATGGGAAATCGGTCATTTTTATCACGCATAAACTTAAGGAAGTTCTGGCAATTGCCGATACCATTACAGTTCTGCGCAACGGGCGGGTGGTCGGCACGGTGAACGCGAAAGATGCCTCCCAGGAGAAACTGGCAGCCATGATGGTGGGGCGGGAAGTCAACCTGGTGGTGAAGAAGAAAACCGCGACGCCCAAGGATGTGGTCCTGAGTGTGAAGGATCTGTATGTTCGGGATGAACGGCAGAATCTAACAGTGAATGGTGCTTCATTTGAAGTACGTGCAGGCGAGATCCTCGGTATTGCGGGAGTGCAAGGCAACGGACAGACGGAGTTGGTTCATACGCTGACCGGCCTGGCACCGGTAGTCAGAGGGGAAATCAGCATCATGGACAAACCAGTCCGCCATTCTTCTCCACGAAATGTTTTAGAGAGGGGAGTGGCTCATATCCCTGAGGACAGGCAGCGGCACGGATTGATCCTTTCTTTTCCCGTACACGATAACCTGGTCTTGTGTACGTATTACCAGCCTCCTTTTGCAAAAGGGCTGGCGTTACAGCAAAAGGTCATCGTCGAAACGGCCGAAAAACTGGTGACTCAATTTGACGTGCGTACACCAAATGTATTTGTACCGGTATCCACGTTGTCGGGAGGCAACCAGCAAAAAGTGATCGTGGCGCGTGAATTCTCGCGGCCGATCCAACTGTTGATCGCCTCCCAACCGACGCGGGGATTGGATGTCGGTTCGATCGAGTATATCCACAACCGGATCATCGAAAAACGTGACGAGGGGACCGCGGTCTTACTGGTATCTCCAGAGCTCGATGAAATTATTGCCCTTTCGGATCGCATCGCCGTGATGTATAAGGGCAAGATCGTGGATATTTTGCCCGCAGCCAAGGTCAATAAAACTTACCTGGGTCTGCTCATGGCGGGAGTCAAACCGTCAGAAGCGCTCGAGGCAGCTCCAGCCACTACACAGGAAATCGAAGTGGAGCGCGTTTTTTAGGAGGATCTCAGCTTGAACGCAAAAGTAACTCAAACCAATCCTGAGGGTTCCGCCCAAAAGGAAGCCCCAAAATCCGAAGGGGAGCGGAAGAAAGGCTCGAAGTTCCTCCAGATATTGCTGGTGCCGATCCTGGCTTTGCTCACCGGTTTCATCATCGGTGCAATCGTGATTGCATTATCCAATGACGCAGTCATAGCGGCGTACCGGAATTTTTTTCATGCCCCAGGTGCGGCGCTGGCTGCCACGTGGAAGGCGATTGTCACTGCGTACGGGGCGTTGTTCAACGGGTCAATCGGCAGTTTTACAGAAATCCGACAAGGCATCCAAAGCTACTATGCAACGGGGGACAGCAAACCATTTCTGCTGGCAATCTATCCATTCACAGAAAGCCTGGCTACAGTTACTCCTTACATCCTGGCCGGTCTGGCAGTGGCGGTGGGCTTCAAGTGTGGTCTTTTCAATATTGGTGCAGAAGGACAGTTCGGCATCGGGGCGTTGTGTTCAGCCTTCGTCGGTTATAGTATCCATGGGCTGCCCTGGTTTATCCATTTGCCGCTGGCATTGTTGGCCGGAGCAGCCGGAGGCGCCCTATGGGGGGCGATACCGGGTTACCTTAAGGGGCTCACCGGAGCGCATGAAGTGGTCATCACCATCATGATGAATTATATTTCCTTTCGCTTGAGCGACTGGTTGTTGAACGGACCGATGAAAGCACCCGGTTACCGGCCTCTGACCCCGGTTGTTGAATCATCTGCCATGTTGCCGCGCTTCTTCCCGGATCCGCTGCGCTTCAACTGGGGCTTTTTCTTAGCCCTGGCAATGGCCGTTTTCGTCTATTGGTTCCTGTTCAAGACCACGATCGGATTTGAAATCCGGGCGGTCGGAGCAAACCCGGACGGAGCTCGCTATGCCGGCATGAACATCGTGCGTAATTTTGTGATCGCCATGACACTCAGCGGGGGCCTGGCTGGATTGGCCGGGGCGACCCAGGTACTTGGTATAGACCACTGGGTGGGTCAGGGCTTTTCGGCCGGTTATGGTTTTGATTCGATTGCGATTGCCCTGCTGGGCCAGAGTCACCCCCTGGGTGTAGTACTGGCAGCCTTATTGTGGGGCACACTGCGCAGCGGTGCAACCCGAATGCAGTCTTTGGCAGGTGTGCCGATCGAGATCATTTCTATTATCCAGGGATTGGTGATCGTCTTCGTGGCCGCACCGGCTTTCATCCGCTGGATTTACCGCATCCGCGCCATAAGCGTGCAAACGACCGTGTTGACGCGCGGCTGGGGAAAATAACGGTTGAGACATCGACCCAAAATCTGACGATGTTATTACGAGGACTGCATGGCAACGAACCTGGTCAATAAGAACGAAAAGAAATCCAATCTCCGCACCCGCTTGGTGCCGGGTATTTTCTTGATCGTCGCCGGCATGGTAATCTTACTTTTGTTTGGAGTGAACATTCAATCCGGACAACAAACCACGTTTGGACTCACCCCGCTAGGAGACACTAATGTTATTCCAATTCCGGATTTGGTCCTGCCGGTCCAAGGAGCCATCTATATATTGGCACTCATTACCTTCTTCGTGGGAGGCTGGCAGTTGGCGCGCGGGGTTCGATCAACCACCTTGTTAATCGGAGCGGTCGCATTTTGTTTTATCGCTGCTTTCCTGATTTGGGCAGCCAGGGGCAAATCGATGGACCTGGTGGGAATGATGAATACCTCCATGGTCAGGGCTACCCCGATAGCCCTGGCAGCCTTATGCGGGGTGGTCAGCGAACGAGCTGGGGTGGTTAATATCGCGCTCGAGGGGATCATGCTCATGTCAGCCTTGACGTCCGTAATGGTTGCCACCCTGTCGCATAACCTTTACGCAGGTTTATTAGCAGGGATCCTGACTGGAATGTTCGTGGCCGCTCTCCATGCAATTCTGGTCATCCAATTCAAGGTTGACCAGATCATCAGCGGTGTGGCCATCAATATCATAGGGACAGGTGCAACCAGTTTCATTTCCAACCGCTATATGCAAACGAACATCGATACACTCAATAACTCCGGGGTTTTCTCCAATCTCCCGATTCCTTTACTGGTCAAAATTCCGATCCTGGGTCCCGTCCTTTTTGAGAACAACCTCATTGTTTACCTCATGCTCATCCTGGTCGCAGTCATTTATGTGCTCCTGTTTTACACACCCTGGGGTTTGCGCACCCGGGCTGTGGGCGAACACCCAAAGGCGGCGGATACTTTGGGAATCAATGTCTACCTAACGCGTTACATAAATGTGATCTTAGGCGGCTTGATCGCAGGGATAGGCGGATCCTATTTCACAATCGGCTCTGTCGGACGATTCGACCAACTCATGACTGCCGGCAAGGGTTTCATCGGCTTGGCAGCCATGATTTTTGGCAACTGGAATCCCATCGGAGCACTTGGGTCTTCTTTGATCTTCGGCTTCGCCGACTCACTACAAGTCAAGATGCAGATATTGCAAACCCCCATCCCCACTGAATTTCTGCAGATGGCTCCGTATATCGTGACCATAGTTGTTCTGGCTGGCGTCGTCGGGCATGTCCACCCACCTGCAGCAGACGGTACGGCCTACGAAAAACAATAATCCAATCTTAGGTCAACAAGTTTAGGGGACGATAAACCAGTATCGTCCTTAAATTGTTTTAGTATACCGCCATGCCTAAACGCCTTTGGCCCATTCTGTGGATCCCTGGTATGCATCTTACTGATGGCTTTCCGGGGGAAACAATGGCCGGCTTTCGGGAGT
>JADGQD010000015.1 GCA_017882065.1 Anaerolineales bacterium
CGCTCAGTAACTTCAACACCAATGGGGGTTTCCATCAAGCGGGCGTCTTCTGGCCAGCGTTCTTCAGGCCAATGTTCGGGGTAATAATCGGCACCGAAATAGAACATAAATATTTCTCCTAAATTAGTTGAACAATGGTTCAAAATCACTCGCTCGAGAAATTAACTCTGCCTGTTCCAAGGCGGACAGCTCTTTAAAATTTTCACAAGCATCCAAAATAGCAGGCAGCAGGGAAACGTCTCCGGCAGTACAAATTCCGGTAATCGGTTGAGAAAGGGCAAAGTTGATGCCTTTTTGGATCCATTCCTTTTCGGTAAAGGGCTGGTACCAGGTTGGATTCGTTTTTTGTTTTTCGCCCCAGGGACCCCTGGCTATACTTTTAATAATCATGGTGCCAATATCCCGATTTGCACATTGAGCTAATAATTCTTCCGCACGCTGTCGGTAGTCTGGGTCACTGTATAAAATAAAATTTATTGGAAATAGCACCGAATCAAAATCAAACCGTCGCAAAGCTTCTAGAAGAACACCAGGTACTTCCAACCCATGTCCCGTGATCCCGATATATTTTAGTAAGCCTTCTTCCCTGGCTCTTAGCACGGCCTCTAATGCTCCTCCGGTACTTGTAATTAGATCAAGGTCTGCCATATTACAAACGGCATGAAATTGATAAAGATCGAATGAAGCTGTCCTTAGAAGATCCAAGGAGTGCCGAAGTTCATCGTGGGCAGTCTCTTTCGTACGTTGCATTGTTTTACAGCCCAAGAAAAAACGATCCCGTTCGGTTTCCATCCAAGGACCCAGGCGCTCCTCAGCCTGACCATAACCTGGGGCTACATCAATATGGTTAATCCCAGAGGCGATCACCAATTCCATCGTTTGGTCAGCTTGCTTTTGAGATATCTCATAAAAAGCCGCAGCACCAAATATCGCCAGTGTACTTTCATGGTTTGTTCGACCAAATCTTCTTTTTTTCAATTTACGCTCCTTTAAAAATGGCGAAAGCCCGAGCCGGGTTCTTTTGAGTAATTATCTCTACCTCATTTTCTGAAACACCCAGAGAGTGTAGTTTTGGAATAAACTCTGTCACCAAATCTGTAAAGCCTCTTATCCCTGCCTCAGGCGACCCGCCCGGACTACCGGGCTGATACCAACCCGCATCATGAGATAACAAGATATGATCAGAGAATCCGGCCTCAATCAACGCCAGGGTGAAATCTAAAAGCTCCTCTTGGGATTGCCAATCAGCACCAATCGCATCGAATTCTACAAATACGCCCAGCCTGGCCGCTTCCAAGTGCTTACGTTTATCCTTTTCGCTATTGGCATGAACCCAGATAAAGCGCTGGAGATCCATCCCTTTAGAGCCTAGAATTTCAATTTCATCTTGAAACAATCTGCCGCCGATGGTGTGGCTCGCAATGACCACCCCCGTACGTTGACTTGCGATCACGGCAGCCTGGAGATTACGAGCTTCAAGAGGTGTAATGCCATCATCGCTGACTGCAAGCTTGATAAAGCCAGCTCGAATACCGGTGCCGTCCATCCCAATTTCGATATCGCCGATCCAATTCTCAGCCAGCTCTGCAATACTCATTTCCTTAAGCGATTTAGGTACATAAGCATCACGATAAACACCTGTTGGTGCAATCAAGTGGATGGACGTCTGTTCCGCCAAACATTGTAGAACAGGTATATTACGACCCACACCAACCGTAGAGCATTCCACCAATGCCGTCACCCCGGCTTGCTCGGCTTGCTGTAAAAATGGCTTCATAACCCTGACTACGTGATCCGGGTCTGCTTGGGCATAATCGGGAACATGCGGTCCGCGTAAATCCGTGAAGAGATGTTCATGAGGCAAAATCAATCCAAGATCATCCACAAGAACTTGTCGAATAACTGCTTGCAAATATTCCGAATTCATGATTCTTCACTCCAGGCTGGTCAATATAAATATATCTATCGATCGTGGCAAGAATTTATCGGAAATCTGGCTGACTTCAGGCATGACCATCTATTCACCAGTAAAACATAAATTTCATTATTTTTAATAACAAATATGTGAAAACTGCGATGCCGTGAGGCTCCAGTTTCAATTCATCGTTCAACCCGTGTTTGCCCAAATACTCACGCGCTGGCCGGGGCAAGGAGACAGATTGCTCAGTACACTCGTGTTAGATGACAATGTAAGCTACCTGTATTTGAGCATTCGTGCGTTTGCAGGCCTCTACCCTGATGGGGGTCTCCATGGCCGGTTTATACCAGCGGCTTGAGCAATACGACGATTGAGGAATGAACCTTTCTGATGTAGTGTAATGCATTAATTAGCCTTTGACAGCACCGGCTGTAATACCTTCCGCGAAACGACGCTGGAAGATCAGAAATATGATCAACAGAGGAATCAGGCTTATCACAGACATGGCCATCAGTTCACCCCAACGTGTCAATCCTGCACCACCGGTTAAGGAATTGATCGCTACAGTGATTGTCCAGTTTTGCGGGGATTTCAGGTAAATGAGCGGTCCCAGGTAATTGTTCCAACTTCCCATGAAAAAGATCAAACCCAACCTGCCCCGCTGGCGGGGTGTCAGGATTTCCACTCCGAATCAACTAAACTTTCTGCGCAAAACAGCCTGCAACGCGACCGAGGCAACAATGATGAAACCGTAAATGAGCTGTGTCCAGTAGGCCATCCAGCCCGAGGCGACAATACCCGGGTTGATCAAGGCGATGATGAACGCCGCGACCACGGTTCCAAAGATGGTGCCCGTGCCGCCGAATACGGAGGTACCGCCCAGGAAGACCGAGGCGAGCGTATTCAGCAGATAACCGTCCCCCAGAGTAGGCCAGAAGAATAAAAGCTGTTCGCTGACCACAAAACCTGAAAAAGCGGCCATCAGGCCGACCAGCGCAAAGGTCAAGATCTTGGTACGGCCGGTATTGACGCCCATCAGCCTGGCGCTTTCAACATTGTCACCGGTGAGATAGACATGCGCCCCGAACTTGTGGCGGTTCAAGAAAAACCAGGCAATTAGGCCAAAAACAATGGTCCAGATGAACGGCATAGGAATGGGACCGATCTTGCCAACCAACAGGGGATACAAGATGGTACTTTTTACCTCCGACATACCCACCCCCTGGCCGTTGGTCACCACCAGTACCACACCCCGCCAGAGGAACTGGGTTCCGATTGTGGCGACCAGGGAAGGAACGCCCAGACGGACGACGATCAGACCGTTCAATAACCCAGCCAACAGACCGGCCAGTAGGCAGGCGAGGAAACCCAGCCAGACATTCTGGGTTACTCTGAAGGTGATGGAATATGCGGCCACACCCCAAGCCATCACCGAGGTGAAGGACAGGTCCATCTCCTTGACGATGATGACCAGCGTCAGGGGGATCGCCACCAGGGCAAAGAAGGGGGTCGTCAACATGAGCGAGTTGTAGATGGCATAGCTCTTAAAAGTAATAGGGGACCGCCATAAGAAGAATGTCCAGATGAGAATTCCGACCAGCGTGAGGGCGATCTGGAGTGACCACCTGCGCAGGAAGCGGGTGAAGCTTCTGGTCTTTGTCACCGGTGAAAGCGGTTTTCCTTCAACTATGGAATTCATTTGACGTGCCTCCATGCATCTCTCATCAGGCTGCTTTGCCGTTATCTTCGAGGTTGCCTGTCCGGGCCACACGATACAGCCGTTCAAGTAATTCGTCCATGGAAAGTTCATTTTTCATATACATGCCGGCAATGGTGCCGCGATCGAGCACAACAATCCGATCCACCACCGGATAGACATGGAAGATATTATGGTCGATAAAGATGCACGATTTCCCGGCGGCCTTGATCCCGTCGACAAATTCCAGGCATTTTTTGGTCTCAGTTAGGGATAAGCCCATCGTCGGTTCGTCAAGGATGATGAGCTCCGCCTCAAAATAGAGGGCGCGGGTGATCGCCACCCCCTGGCGTTCGCCGCCCGAAAAAGTCCCGACCGACGATTCCGGCGAGACTGCCGAAGAAGTAAAGCCCATTGCAGTATTCATCAATTTTTGGGTTTCCCTGGTCATTCCCCCAATATCGAGCAATCCCCAACGGTTGGAAAGTTCGCGTCCCATAAAAATATTGCGCCACAAGGACTGCTGATCCGCCAGGGCGCGTTCCTGGTAGACCACCTCGATCCCCATGTCCCGCGCCATCGGGACAGAGAGGTTATCCATCTTTTTGCTCTTCCAATAAATCTCACCACCCGAGTCCGGTGGATGATAACCGGTGATGATCTTCACCAAGGTTGATTTGCCGGCGCCGTTATCGCCGAGCAGACCAACAATTTCATTGCTCCCCACCTCGAAGTTCACATGATGGAGTGCGGTTACTTCCCCAAACGTCTTTGAAACGTTCTTCAACTGGAGTAGATGGTCCATTGGGTTTCCTCGATTTTCAGATGTGGTGCGAGGGTTCTATTCCTCGCACCACGATCCAACGAACAAGCCTCCGTGGCCTCGAGAACCACAAAGGCCATGCCTTACCTAGCGAATATTCTTCGCCGCGAGCGGAGCAATGAAGTCGACGTTGCTCACATCGACAAAGCCCGCGCCGGTGTTGATATCCAGGCCAGAGAAACCGTAGACCTTGGTCAAGCAGATTTGCAGAATGGGCAAATAACCCTGCAACCATGGCTGCTGGTCAATGACCAGATTCATCCAACCAGCCTTGATGGCATCCGTAGTGGCCGCCGAGAGGTCGAAGCCTGCCATCTTGATGTCGCCCGGGTTCTTGCCAGCGGCCTGCAGGTAGGTCGCGGCAGTAGCGGTCAGACCACCGTGATCGGTCACGACCACTTTGACATCCGGGTGCGAGGAGACGTAACCAGTGAAGGTCGCCGTGCCAGAAGCCGGGTCAGAGTTGGTTGCGGCGTCGATCTCAATGTAATCTACTGTAAGGTTGGCTTCGTTGAAGGCGTCGATTACGCCCTGCGTGCGCTGGCCGCGGCTGGGCTGCGAGAGCAGACCCCAAACCATGGCGCGATCCCCAGACACCAATCCAAAGCGCTTGACAGCTTCAGCGCCCAGAGCATGACCAGCATCATAGTTCTTGGCACCCACATAACCAAAACCATTGGCCGTATACTTCGCTTGAGCCAGGGGCAGTTCGGTGTTCTGGCTGGTGACGATAATACCATTTGACTCAGCAGTGTCAATGAGCGAATCAAACGAAGCGTCACCAGGATGGCCCATGACAGCGATTCCGTCCGGTTTCGTCGCGGCTACTTCGCTGAACTGCTGAGTCATTTTCTGAGTATCCCAATCAGACCAGACATAGTCCACCTTTGGACCCAGGTCGGCCTGTGCCTGCAAGGCGCCGTTATATACGTTCACGGCGAAGACGCCGCCTGCCGGTCCGCCGGGGAAAAAGACAATGTGGACATTGGAGCACCACTTCGCATCAGTCGGGGCAGCAGTGGAAGCCGCCTTCGGAGCACAACCTGACAGCACCATGCTGAAGACGACTATCAGTATAAAAATCTTAAGTAGGTTATTTTTGCCGTACATTTTCTTCTCCTTTATGAACTTGATAGGGTTGAGATATAATCAATTGGCGCAAATAAACTCGTCTTGAAACACGAGAGTATTCGCCCGCTCCGGAAGTGCTCTCTTCGGCCTCAAATCAATAAGAGCACTTCCTTTTTTATTTTATAAGTCAATATCACCTCCTTTTTATGGTGTCTGCGAACTTTGACGAATGATCAATTCCGGTAGGATTGTTATATACTTCGGCTCGATCACATCATCAGCCATAAACTTATTCTCGACTAACCTGACCAACTCCTCGACAGCAATGCAACCTAATGCATTCTGGTTTTGATTCACCGTCGATAATGAAGGGCAATAGAATTCAGACTCGGGGATCCCATCAAACCCAATAACCGCCAGATCATCCGGGATCTTCTTGCCCTGCTCAAATGCAGTTCGTAATACGCTTAGCGCCATTTGGTCATTTCCAACAAACAACCCGTCCATCCCTGGAAATTTCTCTAACAATTCTATGAAGGCAATTTTTCCACTTCTGGAGGACCAATTTCCCTCTGCCCACATATGTGTTGATGGTTTATATCCCGCATCCGATAATGCTGCTTCCCAGCCCAGCTTGCGCTGACGTGCCTCCCACCAATCGAGCGGACCTGTTATGTGGCCGATATTTTTCTTGCCCAGACTGATCAAATGCTCTGTTGCCATCCTTGCACCGAGGTAATTATCTATTGAGACAATGGAAACATCCTCCCGTTTCTCCATCGTCAGAAATATTATTGGGATATCAATTTCGGGCAGAAGATCCCCTAACCAATTTCTATTGTCCTCAATTTCAGGTGCAGCCCAAATAATTCCATCCACCTGATGAGATTGAAGCCACCCCAACAATGGGTGAACATTGTTTGCGCTGAAGCTTGCGAGCTCCTTGAGCAGCAGGCCATAGCCCATTTCTTCGGCTTTACTGGTTATCCCGCTTAAAGTCCTGGAGGGTCCGATGTACTTAAGCCCCGCTGTCACGACACCGAAAATGTAGCTTTTTTGTCGGCTCAGGCTTCGGGCAATCGCACTCGGGTGATAGCTTAAACCCTCAATAATTTCTTGAACGCGTTTTCTTGTCTCCGCTGAGACATCTTGGCGATTATTTAGCACACGCGAAACTGTTTGCCTTGAGACTCCAGCTTTTTTTGCTACGTCATAGATGGTTATTTTATTCTTATCCGTCATGAGGTAATTCCCAAGTAATATTGTTATGTGAGCGGTACCGTGAGCGGTCACGTGACCGCTCACATATATAATAGCAAAATCCTGGAACCGAGTCAAGAGGTTTAAGGTAATCTGACAATTAAGACGGGTTTTGGTTCTCTGTTTTTTATCTACAAAAGAAACTAGGGTAGCTGAGATATCAGATCGGCTAGACTCCTGCCAGCAAAGCCCCCGATAACAGCTATCCCCCAAATTTGGTGCGGAAACGTAGAAAAAGACCCCTAGATATGAGGGAGCTAAACAAGATTGGAAGCAATGGAAAAACACCCGCCTGGCTCATATTCGGTTATTTCAGCCTATTTTCCCCATCCCCACGAAAATTCCCAAAGACCCGCTGGTTGCGAGATGTTTGCAAAATTGTGCAAGTGGTAAAATTGACGGATATGCCCACCCTGGAAGAGTCCGTCCGCAAAACCCTGAAATACAACATCACCGTCAACCTGCTGGACGGTGCTTTTTATGGTTTGGGCTGGGGATTCGGTTCCGTCGGAACCATCATTACTCTCTTCGTCAGCCGGATGACCCACTCGGCTGTGTTGATTGGGCTTATCCCCGCCATCCACGCCGTCGGGTGGCAGTTGCCACAGTTGTTCATGGCAAACTCGGTGTCGCGCCTGCGGCGCTACAAGCCGATGGTGATGTGGATGACCATCCACGAGCGCCTCCCTTACCTGGGATTGGCGCTCGTGGCCCTTTTCATGACCACGCTGGGAAATAAAGCCGCCCTGGGTTTGACATTCATCATGCTTATCTGGCAGGGACTGGGGGCCGGGTTCACTGCCAACGGCTGGCAAAGCATGATCGCCAAGATTATTCCGTCCGACTGGCGCGGCACTTTCTTCGGTGCACAGGCAGCGCTGGCAAACGTGTTGATGAGTATCGCAGCTGTCTCCGCCGGTTACATCCTGTACCGGGTCCATGATCCGCTCAATTTTACGGCTTGTTTCCTGCTGACCGTCGTCGGGATGGGACTCTCGATGATGTTCCTGGGTCTAACCCGCGAGCCGGTGGATAACGAAAAAACCGTCCCCAAATACCAGCCCTCTCCCTGGAAAGGCGGGCTGGAGATCCTGCGCCGCGACAAGAATTTCAGCGCCTTCCTGGGTGTGCGCTTGCTCTCGCAGTTCGCCACCATGGGCTTCGCTTTTTACATCGTCTACGGCCTGCGCCGCTTCGGCATGAGCGACCTGACCGCCGGGTTCCTGACCGCCGCAGTGACCATCACCTCCACGATCGCCAACGCCTTGATGGGTTGGTTGGGAGACCGTCTCGGCCACCGCGCCATGCTCATCGCCGGGTCGGTTGCCGTCACACTTAGTTCGCTGATGGCTTGGGGCGCGCCATCCTTGAACTGGATGTACCCGGTCTTTATCCTTTCCGGGCTGGCGAACGTGGCCTACTGGACCATCGGCATGGCGATCACGACCGAGTTCGGGACCGAAGAAACCCGCCCAACCTACATCGGTTTGTCGAATACGCTGGTGGCCCCTTTCACGATCATCGCCCCTTTGCTCGGCGGCTGGATTGCCGATACGGCCGGTTTCCAGACTACGTTTATGGTCTCGGCTGTCGGCGGACTGGTCACCGCCGGCCTGTTGTTCTGGCTGGTGCGCGACCCGCGGCCGCGTCAGAATTGAGGGTCGAGACCTCCAAGGTCATAATAAAAATTGATAGCCCCTGACAGTATCATCGGGTAAAATCCAACCATCACATCCATCCATTAAACCACAAACCCCTTTATATAATGCCTGCCCCCGCTCTTTTGGGGTTGTGGTTAGGAAACGAGGTTCTCTATGCGACCAATCGCCATCATCGGGATCGGCCAGACCAAAATTGACGAACAGTGGGAAAAATCCATCCGCGAGATCGCCGTGGAAGCCATCTATGCCGCCCTGAAAGACGCCAGGCGTGAAAGCGCCGAGGGTCTCTTCGTCGGCAACATGATGTCGGGCATCCTCAACAGCCAGAACAACCTCGGTCCGCTCGTGGCGGACTGGGCCGGGTTGAAAATCCCCGCCGTCAAGGTGGAAGCGGCTTGCGGGTCCGGCGGGGCCGCGCTGCGCTCCGGGCTGATGGCGGTGGTCTCCGGGGAACTCGATTCTGCCCTCGTGGTGGGTGTTGAAAAGATGACCGACCGCCACCCGCACGAAGTCACCGCCGCTCTCGCCACCGCCGCGGACGCCGATTATGAGGGCGAGATGGGCGTCTCGTTCGTCGGGCTGAACGCTCTCATCATGCGCCGCTACATGCACGAGTACGGCTGGAAGCACGCCGATTTCGCGCCGTTCGCCATCA
Organism: Anaerolineales bacterium; assembly: GCA_017882065.1. Taxonomy (GTDB): domain Bacteria; phylum Chloroflexota; class Anaerolineae; order Anaerolineales; family Villigracilaceae; genus UBA877. The sequence continues at coordinate 9,085 of JADGQD010000015.1, forward strand.
ACGCCCACGCCAACGCGCTGCACAACCCGTACGCCCGCCTGCACCATAAGATCACGCTCGAGGACTTCGAGAAGTCGGCCATGATTGCCACGCCGATCAACTTGCTGGACGCTTCGCCGATTGGGGACGGCGCGGCCGCGCTGTACATCGTCCCGGCTGATTCGATGCAGAGCAGCACCCGCATCCTGATTGCCGGTTCTGCATCCGCCACCGACACGATTGCCATCCACGACCGCTCCGAGCCGCTGTTCCTGACGGCGGCGGCCAAGTCTGCGCAGGAGGCCTACCGGCAGGCTGGTGTCGGCCCCGAGGATATTGACGTGTTCGAACTGCACGACGCTTTCACAATCATGTCGGCGCTCTCGCTGGAAGCCTGCGGCTTCGCCGAACGCGGACAAGGCCCGCGTCTCGGCCTGGATGGGAACATTACCCCGACGGGACGCATCCCGGTGATGACGCGTGGCGGCCTCAAGGCGCGCGGGCACCCCGTCGGCGCGACGGGGGTCTATCAGGTGGTCGAGGTGGTGCAACAACTGCGGGGCGAGTGCGGCGAGACCCAGGTCCCGGGGGCGCGCATCGGCATGGCGCAGAACATCGGCGGTTCCGGCGCAACCGTTGTCACGCATATTTTGAAAGTGGGTTAACCCCCAACCCGGCCTCCCCCCGGTCTGGCGGGGGAGGGAAAAGTTCTTCCCCCGTATGCGGGGGGAGTTAGAGGGGGGCTAAATCACTTTTTGTTGTAAAATAGTCCCATGCGACTCAAATTCACCCGTCTCCTCATCCGCTTTCTGCTCCGCCTGCTGACGCGCATCGAACTGCGCGGCAGAGAGAATATACCCACTACCAGTAATTTCATCATTGCCGCCAACCACAACGGTCTGGTGGATGCCTTCCTGCCGTTCTACATCCTCAACAATAATAATCTCGTCCTGCTGGTGGGCGAAAAATGGGAGAAGCTGTCAATCATGCGCTGGCTCGGCCGCGGTTTGAATTTCCTTTTCGTTGACCGCTTCAACCCGGACCTGAAAGCCATACGTGAGGTGATAGTGCGCATGAAACACGGCGAAGTCCTGGTCATCACCCCGGAGGGAACGCGCTCCAAGGTCGGCCGCCTGATTGAAGGCAAGCCGGGGGTCAGTTACTTGGCCGCCAAGATGGGCTACCCGCTCGCTCCCGTCGGGATTAGCGGCACATTTGATAAAATCTTCTTTGGTCAGTTGAAACGGCTGCATCGCCCGAAAATCATCGTCAGCATTGGACCGGCGTTCAGCCTGCCTCCCCTCCCGAAAGAGGCTCAGGACCGCGACGAAGCCCTGAAGACCGACACAGATGAAATCATGTGCCGCATTGCCGCCTTACTTCCGCAGGAGCAGCGCGGCGTATACTCTGACCATCCGCGCTTGAAAGAATTATTGGAAAATCATCCTTAAATCCCGGCTAACCTTCAGGCTCAAAGGGGGTTTTATCCACGAGGGTACCTATGAAAAAATCCACCCATAAGATCTTCCGCTTCTTCGTCCGCGCCATTCTCAGCCTCATCGCCCGCGTGGAAATCATCGGCTTTGAAAACCTGCCTGCCGGCGGTTTCGTCATCGCCGCCAACCACATCGGACGGCTGGACGCGGCTCTCGCCTATTACGTCCTCGACCGGCCCGACATCCTCATGGTTGTGGCTGAAAAATATGAGAAATACGCCATTTTCCGCTGGCTGGTCAAACTGATCAACGGCATTTTCGTTGACCGCTACAACGCTGACATCCACGCCATCCGCGAGACCCTGCGCCGGCTCCAGCAGGGACAGGTGTTCACCATCACCCCGGAAGGAACACGCTCCAAATCCGGCAATCTGATCGAGGCCAAACCGGGCGGCATCTACCTGGCCTGGAAAGCGGGCGTGCCCGTCTTGCCCGTGGCGCTGACCGGTACCGAGGATGCGCTGGTGGTGGAGCGGCTGAAGCACTTCAAACGGCTGGACATCAAGGTCGTTGCTGGTCCCGCCTTCAGCCTGCCTCGAGAAGTCAAAGGCAAAGACCGGGACGCAGCCATGCAGCAATACACCGACGAAGTCATGTGCCGCATCGCGGCGTTGCTGCCCCCGGAGCGGCGCGGGGTGTACGCGGAGCATCTAAGGGTGAAGGAATTGTTGAGGCCCTAGAATAGGCCACTTGAAAAAGTCGTTCTAGCCGGGATGTGCAACGCATCTTCTATCGGCCTAAGGGTGTATTTGCCAGACTCTCCATGAAATTCCCCAAACTCCTCATCTTGATTTTCATCCCCCTGTCCATTGCTCTGTTCCTGGACAAGTTCCCCTATGGCGCGTACTTCGAGCCGGGGAGCCTGATCTATACCCTGTACGCCAGTTACTTCACCGACCTCGTTCAACCGTTTGGGTTGTACTTTGTGCTCTGCCTGTTCGAGCGTAGGCTGACCTGGGTGCGCCCGTGGTGGATCAAAGCGCTGATCGTCTTCCTCGTCCCGTCAGCAATGGAACTGCTCCAGGGTTTGGGGCTGAACGTGCTCGGTCGCGGCTTCGATCCGTTCGATTTTCTTGCCTATGCTGCCGGTGGTTTGCTGGCGGCGCTGGTAGAGCGGCGGGCGTTAGCGCGGCTTGGGTTTTGGTCACCCCCGACTCCGAACATCGGGGGTGAGGATTGACCACCCGTCCGAGAAGCAGGATTGAGAGAAAATATCCCACACACTTCTAAAGTGCGTGGGATATTCTTATCGGGGATCAACCACCCGCCCCATGAACAGGATCGACCCGCTGGGGACATCCCGGATGACGTAGAAAAATGGCTGGTCAATGGTCAGGACGATGCCCTCCGGCATCAGCACCCCCGTCGTCATGAACACCACCACCGTCGCGGCGGCCGCTTCGGTGCCTTTTTCATCCACGGCGATGAACGCCTTGTGGATGGCATCGCTGATGACCAGGTCGCGCTGGCCGTCAATCCCGGAAAAATCCGCAGCGTACGGATCGAAGGCAGCCTGCATGCCCATGCCGGTCAGGATATCTTTCAATCCATACTGGGTCTCGAATGTAAATTTCGGCATGGAGAGGATGACCTCCTGCGGTTCCATCGCCGCGAGAATCTCTTTGTAGTGTTCCGCGGACAGGGTTGACTCGAAAGTCTCGAAATTCCCGGTATCCGGCACCATGATGACCATCTCAGTCAGGCCGCCCTTAAACGGCAGGGTAACCGCCTGCCAGCCATTCCCCGCCGCATAGGATAGATTCTCCTGATGGCCGATTTCCATCATCGGTACATTAACCGAATCGCCGTTGAGCAGATAGAACGACTTGTCAGCGGTATCGTTGACGTCGAATTCATATTCCCAGGTGGCCTTGAAGTAGATGGCATTCACCAGCACCAGCCGTGTCAACGGGTTTATCATTCCGGTCGGGATGATGTCCTTGATGCGTCTTCTCGTCTGGTCGGAGACCCAGTCGTTGATCTGTCGCCGGGCGTTCTCCGGGGTATTCTCGAAATTCACCAGGCGCATCCCGGCGCCGTAGTTAACTGCCAGTAGGTCGAGGTATTCCGGCAGGAACGGCCAGCCGTCCTGTCCCCACAGCGAGTTGGCGATGCTCAATTGGAATCGCTCTTTCTCGTCCACGCCAGCGGCCTGGTCGGGACGGCGGGCAAGGTCGAGGTCCAGTGCATTAAAAGCGGGATGGAATTGATTCCCGGACAGAGTGTAATGCAGCACATCTGCCATCTGGGTAGCCATCTCGCCGCGCGCCCCGCCGTAGGCCATGGCAAAGGCCAGGGAAATGCTGTAGGGCGAATAAACCACGTTCCCGTTCGAGGGACGCACCGCCTGGTAGAGGTCGAAGGCGAAGGCGATGTTCCCGGCGACCAACTGCTCCACGTCCGAGGTGGCCACGTCCGGGTTCGAGACGCGTTCCAGTTTAGACACAGCGACTTTCCCGGATCCGCAGGCGGACAAGAGCAGGGCCGGGATGATCACGGCGGTGAAGAGGACATACAGGCGCTTATTCATCATTTTCTCCTTTCCAAGACAGGCAAGGCTTACCCCAATGATGCAATTGGCAGCCATTTTGTTCCCCGCTATAAGACAGGCGCCCCCGGCCGGCGCGGTAGGAACTGGCCCTTGCCTGCCTTCCCCAGCCAGCGTCCGCCATCCACAATGCACTGCCCGCGCAGGAAAACCTTCTCGGGCATGCCGGTCAACTCCCAGCCTTCGTACAGGTTGTAATCCGTGCGCTGGTGGGAGAGGGCTACGCCGTATTTGACCTTTTTCTCCGGATCCCAGATCACGATATCCGCGTCCGAGCCAGGAACAAGTGCGCCCTTGCGCGGGTACAGGCCGAAGATCTTCGCCGGGTTGGTGGATGTGAGCGCCACGAACCGGTTGGCAGACAACTTCCCGGACCCAACGCCGGTCGTCCAAAGGATTGGGAGACGGTCGCCCACCCCCGGCAGGCCGTTGGGGATTTTGGTGAAATCGTCCGCACCGAGTTCCTTGCCGGGGATGGCGACAGGTTTCCCCTCGTACAGTATCGGCTTCGTGCCATTATAGAAAAACGGACAGTGGTCCGTGCCAATCGTTTGGATTGTGCCGCCCGCTACGCCTTCCCACAGACGGGAGTTATCGGCTTTCGTCCGCACAGGTGGCGAGCAGACCCATTTTGCCCCGTCCGGGCGGCGCAAGTCGTCCTCGGTGAAAAAGAGATACTGCGGGCAGGTCTCGCCCATCACCTTCAGGCCGCGTTCACGCGCATACTGGAGCATATCCACTTCCCCCGCCGCGTTCATGTGGACCAGGTACAGCGGCGCATCCGCTGTGGCGGCCAGGGCAAAGGCCCGCAGCGCCGACTCAACTGCGCCCCAGGCGGGACGGGTTCTGGCGTGCCATTCCGGGGTCGTATGTCCCGCAACCAGCGCCTCGGCGGTGAGCGTCTCGATCACGTCGCCGTTCTCGGCGTGGAGCATGACCAGCATCCCGTTGTCACGTGCAAACCGCAGAGCCTTGAAGATATTGCCATCCTCCAGGCGCAGGCGACCATTGTAGGCAGTAAAAACTTTCAGCGTGGTGATTCCCATCCCACGCAGGGACGGGATCTCGGCGGCGATCTTCTCATCGAAGCGGGTCAGGTTCATGTGGGCGGAATAATCCACGGCGGCTTTCTCCGCCTTCACATGCCACTTGTCAACCGACTCGCGCAGTGTGGGAAAATCGAATGAAACGAAATCAATGATCGTTGTGGTTCCGCCGAACGCAGCGGCCTTCGTGCCGGTGTAATGGTCATCCGAGCAGACCGTCCCGAACATGGGCAGGTCGAGGTGGACATGCGGGTCCACGCCGCCGGGGAGAATCATCTTACCGGTGGCATCCACAACCTCGGCACCCGCAACTTGCAGGTTTTGACCGATTTGTGAAATCTTCTCGCCCTCAACCAGAATATCGGCAGAGAATGATTCTTCGGCAGTAACCAGCATGCCGTCTTTAATCAAAGTTGCCATTTTCCTGTTCCTTTGCATCATAAGGCGATTGGACTTCTTGGATGCCGAGCAAGGCGATCAACACTTCGGGGGGAATATCAACTTCCGGTAAATCTGCTTTATACAATTGCTCATTCTCGGCCCGCTCACGCAGCGACTTCCAGAGCAGTTGGCGCTCGTCGCTTTGCACCACCAGATCGTTGAGCGTTTGCGCTTTCAGCAGGTATTCCCCTGTTGTGTAGAGAAAGGTCATCCGCTTCCATTTCTCCGCCCCCACCGGGCGCGGTAGTCTCTCCAGCGGACCAAGCTGGATCTTGAAATATTCCTCGCGGGCATTTGGATGGTCCGGTTCTTCTCGCAGGAGTTCGGCGCGGGTGGTCAGTTCATGGCCGCGCACCTGGGCTATCCACTCGATGCGCCCGGCCCCTTCGCCGAAACTGCCAGGCTGGTAAAAAGCCAGGTAGTCCACGGCGACCACCTTCGGGGCAGTGCGGAACGGGATGCGGTACCAGCCCAGCAGCCGCGCAATCTCCAGGTCGCGCGGCGAGGGCAGCAGGCAGACGAGGATGAGGGAGACGGGAGTCAACATGGGTTAACTTTACACCAAAACTGAAAAAGACTCAACGCGAAATTCGCGTTAATAAATAAGAAGGCCGGGGCTGGAAAACCTCTCCAGCCCCGGTCACAGGTTCAGGGTTCAGAAAGTACCGGGAAACCTACGGCTTTTTCTCGCGGTCCAGCCAGAGTTCCCGGTACTTGCGGTTCCAGTCGATCAGGAACCGGAAAGCGATCACCACGCCCACCGCCGCCCCGATCCAGAGCACCGGGCCGCGCAATCCGGTCAGCCACAACAACGGCGCAAAAAGGATCCCGGTGATCACGCTGGCCCGCGCGCTGTGACGGATGAGCAGGGTCAGTGCGATCAGCAGCCCGTAGGTGATGAGAATGGCGAGCGGAGCGGCGGCCATCATGCCTCCGTTGGCTGTGGCCAGGCCCATGCCTCCACGAAAACCGGCAAACACCGGCCAGCAATGCCCGATGACCGCCAGCGCAGCTGTCAGCGGGGCGATCCAGGCAGCCGGGGAGTAGTGCAGCGCCAGCCAGGTGGGGCCGAAACCCTTGGCCACATCCAGCACGAATACCAGGGCGCCGGGCAGGAATCCCGCCTGGCGGATGGTGTTGGTGGTGGTGGCATGACCGGAGCCCGCCTCGCGCACGTCCACGCCCCTGACGAGACGCGTGATCCAGATCGCGAACGGCAGGGAACCGGAGATATACCCTAACAAACCAAAACCGATGGCGTACAAAATCACCTGCATCCTACCCTCCACGTGTTGCGTTCTAGCAGTGTCATTGCGAGCGGCGTTCTTCGCCGCGAAGCAATCCCCTCTCAGGTCAGGAGATAGCTTCGTCGCTACTCTCCTCGCCCATTGTCCCCGCGCAGTACCCGCCGACATCGTCCCGGTGTTCTTCCGGGAAAGTCCCCGCGAAGTACCCGCAGGGTGAAGGGGGCACATCGTCCCGGTGTCCTTCCGGGAGGGTAAAGGGGAACGACTGATTCAACATAAAAAACTGGTCGTCTGAGATTTAATAACCCCGCGACGACCAGTTGGGAACGTGAACTTGTTCAGGCGATGCCGACTTCAGCGTTGAATTCGGTGATCAACGCATCGATCTCATTCGCCTGCTTCTGGACGCCCGTCCAGTAGTCCGGCTCCTGCCACATGGACTGGATCTCAGCATAGGTCTTGCCCTGCTGTTCCACCCAGGTGAAATATTTCAGGTTGTGGATGCGCCGGCGGTCAGTGTAGCGCAGTTCGAGCAGGTTGTCGGTGGACTGCCCGTGCAGGTAACGGGCAAAGTCGGCGGCAGCGTCTTCGGCGGAGTACTCGCCGAATTCGGCGTGCATTTCCTTCAGGCGGGACTGGTAGAGTTCCATCGAGTCGGTCAGGACGGTCAGCAAAATGTCGTCCTCGTCCATCTCGTAGTACTTGGCGGCTTTGATGGCGCTCAGGACGTTGGAAATACCCGAGAACCCGAGCAGGTCGAGGGTCCCGACCACCGCTTCGGGCACGCCCTTCGAGGCCAGGTACTTGCGTCCGGCGGGTTCGTTGAACAGGCGCGAAATGTTGACCACGGCGTTGTCGTCAATTGCCACCACCATGTCGGTGTTCTTCGAGTTATGGATCCACGGCACGTGCTTGTCGCCAATGCCCTCGATGCGGTGCGCCCCGAAACCGTTCTCCAGCAGGGTGGGACACTGCAAGGCTTCGCTGGCCACGATGACGCTGCCGGGAAAGACCTGCTTCATGTAATCGCCGCTGGCGATCGTCCCGGCGGACCCGGTGGCGGAGGCCATGCCCCGATAGCGGCCGCGCGGACCCGCGACCCGCTTCACCACTTCTTCCATCGCGTGGCCGGTGACTTCATAATGCCACAGGTAGTTGCCGAACTCTTCGAACTGGTTGAAAATCATCAGGTCCTGACCCGACTTGCTCAGTTCCCAGCACTTGTCGAAGATTTCCTTGACGTTCGATTCGGAGCCGGGAGTCTTGATCGTCTCCCCGGCGATTTTTTCCAGCCACTCGAAGCGTTCCTTGCTCATGCCTTCCGGCAGGATGGCAATGGACGTGCAGGCCAGCAGGGCCGAGTCGTACGCGCCGCCGCGGCAGAAGTTGCCCGTGGACGGCCAGACGGCTTTCTGCGCGGTCGGGTCGAACTGACCGGTGACCAGCCGCGGGGCGAGACAGCCGAAGGCCGCCCCGACCTTGTGCGCCCCGGTCGGGAACCACTTGCCAACCAGCACGATGATGCGCGCTTTAACGCCGGTCAGCGAGGAGGGCAGTTCAAGATAGTTGACGCCGCCGAACCCGCCGCCTTTGACCTTGGGCTCATTGTGCCAGGTGATGCGGAACAGGTTGCGCGGGTCCACGTCCCACAGGCCGACACCCTTCAGTGATTCCTTGACCTTGGCCGGAATTTTGGCCGGGTCTTTCATCTGGGCGAAGGTGGGGATGACGATCTTGCGCTCGCGGGCGCGCTGGATGGCGCGCAGGCGGCGGTCTTTGTGGATGGTGAGATCAATTGTGGTCATTTCGGGAAACTCCT
>JADGQD010000123.1 GCA_017882065.1 Anaerolineales bacterium
CCGTTCCTCATGCCCACCGACGGCTTGATCGGCTACCTGTGGGACGACTCGTTCCAGGCCGGCAAACGCCACCAGGGTATTGACATCTTCGGCGGGACGGACGTGCGCCAAACGCCGGTTGTGGCCGCTTATCCCGGCAACCTGACCCGCTTGCCCACCTGGAAGTCGGCTGTCATCGTGCGCGTCCCTTCCGACCCGCTGCAACCGGGACGCCAAATCTGGCTCTACTACACCCACATGGCTGACCCGAACGGCAATTCGTTCATCTCGTCTGATTTCCCACCCGGCACCACTGAAAAGGTTATCGAAGCCGGAACATTGCTCGGCTATCAGGGCAATTACACCGGCGACGCCGCCAACCCGTCCGGTGTGCATCTGCATTTTTCCATTGTATTGGACGACGGGAAAGGCAGATTCCGCAATGAACTGGATATCAATAACACTCTCGACCCGTCACCGTATTTGGGCCTGCCGTTAAATGCGAAGACGAGTGATGGGGAAGTAATCGTATGTCAGGGACCAAGTCAGTAGGAGATTGTATGGCTGATTTCGCTGGAAAAATAGCTTTGATTACCGGAGCGGGCAAAGGGACCGGCCGCCGCGTGGCGGAAGCCTTCGCCGCGCAGGGCGCGACCGTGGCCGTGAACGATGTCTCGCCTGTCAACCTGGACGAGACGGTGGCACACATCCTCGCCTCCGGCGGGCAGGTCAAGGCTTACGTGGAAGATATCGCCAAGAAGATGCCCATTCAAACCCTTCTCAATTCCGTGCTGGACGATTTCGGGCAGATAGACATCCTGATTAACTGTGCCGAGGTCGAGCCGCAGAAAACGATTCTCGAGATGGACGACTGGGACTGGCAGCGCACCCTGGATGTGAACCTGAACGGGCCTTTTTTCCTGACCCAGTCGCTGGGGCGCATCATGAAAGAAAAAGGCGGCGGAGTCATTGTCCATGTGGGCGAACGGGCCAAGGGTCCGGAGGACCGCGCGGCCTACTTCGCCAGCAAGGCCGGGCTGGCGGCGCTATCCGCATTGGCGGCGTACGAGTTGTCCGAGTTTGGCATCCGCGTCTATCACTTCCAGCCGGACAAGACGGGCGACGCAGCAAAACAAATCCTGGGGCTGTGTGGCTAGTATGACCGTCCGCGTGCGGGACCTGCTGCTGGGGCTGCGCGACTTGCGTCTGGCGAATGCGCCGGTGATTGTCCATTCGTCGTTGAAGGCGTTTGGGCAGGTGGAAGGCGGTGCCGTGACGGTGGTCAGTACGCTGGCGGCGGTGTTTGACACAGTGATTGTTCCGACGTTTACGTATAGGACAATGATCACCCCGCTGACCGGCCCGGAAAACAACGGCATCACTTATGGCTCCCTGCAGGACCAGAACCAGATGGCCGAGTTTTTCACACTGAGAACGCCCGTAGACCCACTGATGGGAACCATCCCGGAGATGTTTCGCAAGCACCCGCGCGCCAAACGATCCAACCACCCCATCCAATCTTTCGCAGGCATCAACGCTGAAATAATCCTCGCCGCACAAACGATGACCGACCATCTTGCCCCGCTGGGGCTGCTGGAAAAAGCGGACGGCTGGGCGCTGCTGATGGGCGTGGATCACACCGTCAACACCAGCATCCATTACGCCGAAAAACTGGCCGGGCGCAGGCAATTTATCCGCTGGGCGCTGACGCCGAAGGGTGTGGTGGAGTGCCCCGGCTTTCCCGGCTGTTCGGCAGGCTTCCAGGCTATTGCTGCGGATATGGAAAAGTTCACCCGGCAGGTGCAGATTGGGGGCGCGCTCATCCAGGCAGTTCCATTGAAAATGCTGTTCAAGGTTGTGGTGGCACGGATTAAAAAAGACCCGCTGGCCTTGTTGTGCCAGCAGGAAGATTGCGAGAGGTGCAATGCGATACGAAATCAGTAGGGATGGGCAAATTGCCCGTCCCTACTTTTTTTACTGATACGTAATCGGCTCGATGCGCAGGTTTTCTTCGCCGACCGCATCCTTGATTTTCACCATCAATTCGGCGCACAGGTGGGTGGTATCGTTGGGGAACTCGATCAAATGCCCGCGTTCCTGCTCGAAGATTTGGAAGGCAAAGCGGTCTTTACCGGGGTATGAGATGAAAGTTCCGTGCAGGCGGCTGATGCGGCGGATATCGCGGTTCGGGTCACCGGAGGGACGCAGGATGATGGTCACCATCTGGGGGGCATGCTCATCCTCCAATTTGGCAGGGCTGGTCACGGCGGGAAGTTTTGGCGTCAGAACCGCAGCGGGGGGCTGGACAGGCAGCGGCTGCTCGACGGCGCTCCCGGGAGTTGCTCCGCCCGGGACGGGCATTTCTTCTTCCGGCAGATCCGGTTCATGGACAATTAAATCCTGCGCCGCGAAACCTGCTTTGGCGGGTGCGTAAGTTTCCCAATCCGGCGGGTCCTCCGGCATAGGCGGCTCACCCACAAACTCGGGGCGGTGTGAAGGTCCACGTTTCGGAGCGGGGGCTGGTTCCTTGATAACGGTCGCAGGCCTCCGCTCCGGAGCTGAACCTTGGGGCTGGGGCTGCAAAGGCATCTGGGCCGGCTCGGTCAGTTTGATCTCGGTGCGGAGGTTATCCACCAGAACCTTGGAGGGGTTGGACTGGGCGTCCACTTTGCCTTCGGCCACGATAACCCCGCCGACCTCCAGCGCGAACTGGAATTTCTCCCAGGTGCGCGGGAAGAGCACCAGTTCGATGACGCCGGTCAGGTCTTCGAGCGTAACCCAGGCCATCATCTTGCCAGTCTTGGTCTGGTACGGGCGGATGCCACTCACCATCCCGGCGACACGGGTCCTTTCCTCGTGGGCGGCCTCGCCCAGGTTGCTGGAGAAGTGCGTGACCAGGCGGCGGATTTCATTCTGGTAGGGCGTGAGCGGGTGCTCGGACATGTACATGCCGATCAACTCGCGCTCCCAGGCGAGGGTCTCGCGGCGGTCGGCGTCGGGGACAAGCGGCAGGGTGATGTTCTCGGTAACGCCGGTGGCTGTTCCGAAGAGCGACAACTGCCCGGCCTCGGCGGCGCGGAAATGGGAGGAACTGACCGCTACGATGCGGTCGAGGGACTCGAGCAGGGCGGCGCGTGACCCGAACTTGTCCATCGCCCCGACTTTGATGAGGCTTTCCAGGGCGCGCTTGCCGACGGCGCGCAGGTCCACGCGGGCAGACAGGTCGTTGAGATCCTTGAAGGGACCGCCCTTGAGGCGAGCCTGAGTCGGTAATTCCACCGCACCCTGACCAACGTTCTTAATGGCGCCCAGGCCGAAGCGGATGGCGTATTTGCGCACTTGCCCTCCCGGAAGGGCATCGGGACTTTGCCCCGGAAGGGTACCGGGACTTTGCCCCGGAAGGGTACCGGGACTTTGTGAGCCTATCATAGGGTCTGACTCTTCAATGGCAAAGTCCCAGACACTGGTATTGACATCCGGCGGCAGGACGGTGACACCCATGTTGCGGGCATCGTTGACGTAGAGGGCCATCTTCTCGGTCTCGTGCTTGGTGACCGAGAGCAGGGCGGTCATGTATTCCACGGGATAATGCAATTTCAGGAAACCGGTTTGGACGGCAAGTACACCGTAATCGGCGGCGTGGGATTTGTTGAAGCCGTAGCGAGCAAATTCATCCCAATCGTGATAGATGGCTTCGGCAGTGAGGCGCTCCATACCTTGCGACACTGCTCCCTCCACGAACTTATGACGATGGTTTTCAATTTCTTTGGTTTTTTTCTTTGAAATGGCGGCGCGCAGTTCGTCCGATTCGGATGGCGTGTACCCGGCCAGCTCGACGGCGGCACGCATCAATTGTTCCTGGTACAGGGGAATTCCATAGGTATCCCCGAATATCGGTTCCAGCGCCGGATGCCGATACTCGACCTCCGCCTCGCCGTGCATGCGGCTGATGTAATCCGGGATGAAGTCCATCGGGCCGGGGCGGAAGAGCGCCACCATGGCGATGATGTTATCCAGCGACTGGGGTTTCATCTGCACCAGCCACTTGGTCATCCCCGAACCCTCCAACTGGAAGACGCCCAGGGTGTTGCCTTCGCCCAGGAACTTGTACGTTTCCGGGTCATCGGTGGGGATGTTGTCCAGGTTGTAATGAATGCCGTGACGCTGCGCAATCAAGCTGCAGGCGCGCGCCATGATGGTCAGCGTGGCCAGGCCAAGGAAGTCCACCTTGAGCATCTTGAGTTTTTCGAGGATGCCCATTTCGAACTGCGTAACGGTCTTGATGGGTGTCGCTTCGGAGTTATTGGTCGGACGATGCAGGGGCAGGTACTCGACGAGCGATTTATCCGAAATGACCACACCGGCGGCGTGCGTCCCGGCGTTGCGGACAACACCTTCCATCATGGCCGCGGTATCAATCAGCTCACGCAGGTGGTCGGCGGATTCGTAGGCAACCTTCAACTCCGGAAGGCCCTTGAAGTCTTTCGCGATAATATCCCGGAGCGGGACGGCTTTCGAGGGAATGTTCGGAATGATCTTGGCCACCCGGTCCACTTCAGGGAGCGGGATGTCCATCACGCGGCCTACGTCGCGCAGGGCAGCACGCGCCCCCAGCGTGCCGAAGGTGATGATCTGCGCCACTTTGTCCTGTCCATATTTCTTGACGGTGTAATCCAACACATCCGCCCGGCGATCGTCGGGGAAGTCCAGGTCAATATCGGGCATCGAGATTCGGCCGGGGTTCAGGAAGCGTTCGAAGAGTAGTTTGTGCTGGATGGGGTCCACCAGCGTGATGTCCAGCGTGTAAGCGACAATCGAACCGGCCGCCGAGCCACGCGCGTTGTACCAGATGCCCTGTTCGCGGGCGTAGCGGCACAGGTCCCAGACGATCAGGAAGTAGGCGGCGAAGCCCATTTTCTGGATGACGCCCAACTCGTAATCAAGGCGGGTCTCGGCCTGCTCGATATCGAGGCGTTCCCCGTAGCGGCGCTTCAACCCGTCTTCGCACAAAGCCCGCAGGTACGTTTCTGTCGTTTGCCCTTCCGGGACCTCGAACAGCGGCAGGCGGTACTCCTTCACATCCAGGTTGAGGTTGCAGCGTTCGGCGATCAGCAAGGTGTTCGAAAGCGACTCAGGCACTTCGGCAAACAGGCGCGCCATCTCTTCAGGGGAGCGCAGGTAGTACGAGCCGTCAGACATACGCATCCGATCGGGGTCGGAGAGCAGTGCCCCGGTCTGGATGGCGAGCAGGATATCCTGGTATTTGGCGTCTTCAGGGTTGACGTAGTGGGAGTCGTTGGTGGCGACAAAGCGGGCGTTGTAATGCGGACCGAGTTCCAGCAGGGTGCGGTTGATTTTCTCCAACTCAGGCACGTCGTGCTGCTGGAGTTCGAGAAAGAAATTATCCTTGCCGAAGATCTCGTAGTACCAGTCGAGGGAGCGGCGCGCCGCGTCCACCTGCCCCTGCTTGATCAGGCGCGGCACTTCGGCAGACATGCAGCCGGAAGTGCAGATCAGTCCTTCGGTATGTTTGGCGAGGAAATCTTTATCAATACGGGGGTAGTAGTAGAAGCCTTCCAGCTGCGCGGCCGAGGCGATCTGGAGCAGGTTCATATAACCGATCTTGTTCTCGGCCAAGAGCAGCAGGTGCGAGGACTTGCGGTCTTCCTTCGGGTCGTGCTCCTGCATCGTGCGGGAGGCCATGTAGGCCTCCAGCCCGATGATGGGCTTGATACCGGCTTCCCTGGCGGCGTGGTAGAACTCGATTACGCCGAACATCGTGCCGTGGTCGGTGATGGCCAGGGCGGGCATGTCCATCTCTTTGGCGCGCTTGACCAGCTTTTTAATATTGCTGAAACCGTCGAGCAGCGAGTATTCGGTGTGAACGTGGAGGTGGGCGAAGGACATTCCAGTAACCAGTATTCAGTAAACAGTGTCCGGTGAGGCGATTCGATTATAGCATGTATGTGTGGCTTAAAGATTGGTTGAGATTTTGCTGCCGGACAAAATTCAAATCCTTCACCACAAAGGGCACAAAGGACAACCAAAAAGCCTTTCCTTATTCACGTTATATTAACCTGAGTTATGGATAGGCAAATTTCCATTCAAAAAACACCGTAGTGACGGCTTTATCATCCCCGGAGGGGGCAGCCGTCCATCTCCTGTATTTACGCAGTACCCTGTGAAAGCCTGGTGCAAACCCCGAGTTTATGAAAACCGTGTTCGACAGACATACAGCAATACGCT
>JADGQD010000016.1 GCA_017882065.1 Anaerolineales bacterium
GTAATAAATATGATTGCCGCAGCAATTTCTACAAAAGAGAAACGAATTCCGCTCTTACTTATCGATGATATGGACAAACCCGATCTCAATAAAGCTACCGCCATATTTCATGATCGGCGTGAAATCATGATGCAACCAAATTGTGCCATCATTTATACGGTCTCAAGTGCATTGTTTTACAGTAAGGAATTTGATGCCATTCGAGACCAGGCAATCTTTTTGCCAAACATTAACCTGCATCCGTATAGAGAGCCTGAAAAGCATATTATCGAAGGTTATGATGCAATGCGCCGATTTGCTTATGTCAGAATGGATCAATCCTTGATTGATGGACAAGCATTAGAAGACGCGATCACATATAGCGGAGGGGTATTCCGGGAAATGGCAAGAATTATGCGTTCCGCCATCGGCTGCGCCAGACGCCGGAAAGCCATGAGGATTATTGTAGAGGACATTGAATGGGCGGCAACAGAAATCCGCAACGAATATCGGCGCATTTTGGATAACAACGATTTGGTCTATTTAAAGAAGATTTATGAGCATAATCGTCTCGAGTATAACGATCGTCTGAGGCCCATGCTTCAATTACTTGCCATCCTTGAATATCGCGATAGCGAAAATTGGTGTGATATCCATCCTGTTCTTAAGAGGCTGGTAAATGAACAATGATTCTCGGCATATAGAAAATGATATTGGCCTCCCATTCGAAGACCGGATAGACATTCTTTTCCAGGAGATCGAATTGGCCGTGAGATGGGATCGGCCATCCATCTTATTTGCTATATTCAAGTCCGATTTCATCCGTGATGAAGTTAATACAATATTAAGAGAAAAATTAAAAAATATTGCTCAGAAAACGCACTCCATAAAAACAAACAACCTAGATGAATTTGATTTTCTTTCGAAAATATCTCAACTACCGGATCTGTCACAAACAGTTTTGCTCATTGATGGCTTTAATTGGGAATGCGGGACGGAAGGTGTGCGTGTCTTTAAAGAGTTTAATGAACATCGAGAATATTTCATTGACAATAACATCCGCGCGGTTTTTTGGTTATTTGAAAATGAAGTATCAGATTTTGCGGCGAATGCAACAGAGTGCTGGATTCTTCGGCATCGCGTGGTCGAGTTTGTGGATATCCCTCAACAAGCCCAGGGATTAATTCAATCAATAGAGTCACTTCGGCTGGGCGCGGATAGTTCTCCTTCCGACGAATATTTACCGGATAATTCTCCTGAGGAGATTTTGAATTTACAGGATAGTGAAAAAGAAAATGCATCACATGCAAATGCATTACTAGGTCTGGGTATGCATTTTTGGAGGAAGGGTAACCCTCAGAGAGCCCTTAAGTACTTACAAACATCTGCGGAAATGTCTACCTTACTTGCCACCCCCTCCCTTCAAGCCCAATGTCAGAATGCGCTTGCCCTGGTTCAAACAGAGCTGGGAAACATTGATGCCGCCGTATCTGCCTACCAGCGTGCAATCTCTCTCTCACCTAAATCTGAATTCCTCTGGAACAATCTGGGACAATTGCTCGCGAAAAACGAGAGGAATGAAGAAGCAATTAATGCTTTTAATAAAGCGCTCTCATGCTCTTCTCAAGACTTTCTTAGTTGGGATGGTGTTGGTCATATTTATATCAAGTTTGGGGTATATCAAAATGCCATCTCTGCATTTGAAAAAGCTCTTGAAATCGCCCCCTACTACGAATATTCCTGGGCAGGGATTGGAAGAGCATACTTGGAATCTGGTCAGTTGGAAAAAGCAAAAGGTTCACTTTGTAAAGCTGTTGAATTAAATGCCCACTTAATTGATGCCTGGATAAATCTAGGTAAGTGTTTTGCTCAACAAAAGCGTGATCTCGATGCCATTGCTGTATATCAAAGAGCGATTGAATTCAACCCTCAAAATACTGATATGTGGAATGAACTGGGAAGGTTTCACCTGCAAAGCCAAAACTACGCTGAAAGCATTTCAGCATTTCAAAAAGTTATTTCACTTAATCCCCAATGCGGCGAAGCATATATAAGACTGGCGTATGCTCTATTTCAAATAGGCGACTATGAAACTTCAGCCTCGATCTATGAAGATAGCATTCCCCTGTTTGAGGATAATGTTACCCGCTCAGCACTTTGGAATCGTTTGGGAGATACTTACTTGAATATGAAAGATTATGAAAAGGCCATCGCAGCCTACAAGCATTCGGATCAACTACCAAAGGAACTCAAGAAATCTGATGAAAATAACTCCGAATTGATCAATGAAATCCATAATCCTCATTTCAACAACGATCAAAAAATGGAACAGGACAATTCCGGAATAGAAAGAGGTGATGAGATGATTGAGGCCAACCATGTATTTGACTTGAAAACCGCGGCAGAATGGAATGAACACGGTAATACTCACCTAAAAGCGGGCGCTTACAACGATGCGATTGTTGCATATACAAAAGCAATTGAGTTGGCTCCCGATGCGAGTTGGCCTTATATCCAGAATCTGGCTCACGTACATTACCAAAAAGGCAAGGCGAGAGGCAAACTTACTGTTGGGAAAATTGAAGACCCCGATCTCTGGGAGGGAGATGATGAGTCAGATTCGGCCTCCCTCTTTGGCTATGATGCCATTACAAATTCAGAAGGAAGTGATGCTAGCGAAGAACCGGGGCTGGAAAAACAAAACAGGAATTCTTCAATAGGCCAATCTCCAGCCAGTACAGATACAGGAAAGGGATCTTCGAATATTACTGATCCCGTTGAATGTTGCGCGAGTAATAAAGATGAAACCGTTTTGGAGCCAAAGGAAGAGGCGTCCAATGTTTTGACAGAAAATAGCATCGCTAAAGTAGAGGAATCACAAGAGTTAGAAACCGGGGTGAACATCCCATCTAAAAATCCCATTACCCCTCAATTCGTTGAAAATACCCCGCGAAACTCCATCGACTGGAACGAATTGGGTAATTCGTATACCAGTTCCAAGAAATTTGACGATGCAATTGAGGCGTACAAAAAAGCAATCGAGATGAATCCAAAATATGGTCAGCCGTTTAGCAACCTGGGTTTTATTTACTATCGCTTAGGGAAGTATGAAATTGCGATTCTACTCTACAAGAAAAGCATTGATCTCCTGGATACCCCAGAAGATAAAGCCGTTTCCTGGAACAAGTTGGGCGACGCTTATAGACGGTTAGGAGACTATGGGAATGCTTCGGCCGCATATCAAAAATCCAGTGAAATGGCACCCGCGATGAGTCCGGTAATGGCTCGCGCCAGAGCCACTTTATTGGAGAATGTTGTTGCAGGTTAGTCTTGAGGCCGAGATGAGGGATGCATTGCTCTGGAATGAGATAGGTAATATATATTTAAAAATTGGATCCCCCAAGGATGCAATTGCTGCCTATACAAAAGCAATTGAATTAAATCCTGATTCCGGTTGGCCATATAGCAATCTTGGCCATGCATATTTTCTGACGGGAGAATTTGGCCACGCCCTTTTCCTATTCCGAAAAAGCATTCAATTAATGGATACACCTGAAAACCAGGCAGTAGTCTGGAATAAAATCGGCGATGCATATCGTGCTTTGAAAGATATTGATAATGCAATCCAGGCTTATAAAAAGGCCGACGATTTGGATATGGGGGCATCGCCGTCAGAGCAAAATGCACCCAGACAAACTTGCGCCCTCGCCAATCTTCGTGAAATGATCAAGGCGGAAGAGATCGTTCCAGATACGAATAGGGTTCCGTCTGACCTTCCAAAAACGGCAATGGATTGCGAACCGTCAATAGAGATTCAGGCGTTTGAGGATGGTTTTCAACCTGTCAATTTGGGAAAAGGTTATGATGAAAACGATCCATCCCCAGATCAGTCAGAAACAAAGGTCCCTGTTTCACCTGAACCAAATAGGATAACAGATCAGGAAATTACTGCTTCGCCGGTCGGTATCCATAAAAACACATCTCGCCTCGTAAGGGAAATGGAAAATCCTTCCCTTCCCAGGGAAAAATCGATTATCGTCATCCCCGACCCGAATGAAATGGCTGAAAACCTTCCGAATGGAGGAAAATCCCAGCACGAACCCGAACAAATGAGGAATTCTGAAATGGCTATTAAGCAAGAAGAAATTCGAGGAGGAAAGTCAAAGGGACATTCCAATATAAATCCCTGTAATGATAATTTGGAAGAAATACTGGCCAAAGTTAATATCTATGAAAAAATTACCCGGGTCAATCCCACCAATGATCGGGCTTGGGATACATTGGGAAAATTATATAAGTCATTGGGCAGGTACAAGGATGCCATTGGCGCATACCAGAAGGCGATTGAGATGGCTCCTGATAGAGAAGTTTATTATTATTACCTGGGGTTACTCTACTCGGTTGAACAACAACATGATGAAGCAGTTCGGGCTTTTCAAATTGTCCTCTGTAAAAACCCGGATTATATTCTGGCGCATAGCGCACTTGCAGGTGTTTATCACAGGATGGGACTTGAAAACAAGGCCAACCATCATATCGCCACTGCATTGCCCAAGATGAATAATGAAAGCGCATATAATCGCGCCTGTTTTTATGCAATTTGTGGGGAAAAAGATCTCGCCTTCGAGTTCCTCCGCCTTTCGCTTAAGAACAAAGACACAACGATTGAGTGGATAAAATCTGATCCAGATTTGGATCCAATACGAACAGATCAACGCTATCAGGAATTGATTTCAGAGAAAGACCAAACTTCTCCAGAAAATACCAATGAAAATTACTTTTCATCTGAGTTGGAAGGTACGCATAACCGACTCCTACCTATATTGAACCATTCCTTGGCGAGGTGAACAACATGTCTATTACTATACTGCTCAATGTTTTACTCGGTCTTTTTCTTACCTGGTCTTTTCTAAGCCTCTCATCCATGCAAATTCAGGAATGGATAGCTGCCAGGTTAAAATGGCGGTCTCGAATGCTGGAAAAAACGCTTGGGAGAATGCTGACAGACTTCACGCTCGTAGATCAATTCTATAACCACCCATTGATCCGCAGCCTATATACTGGTAAGAATAATGATAACAAACCTTCGTATATACCTGCCGGCCAATTTTCCCAAGCGATGATTGATATCCTCTCGGCAACTGGAACAGAAGCGTCACTCATCCAACAGCAACTCTATAAATTATACAGCGAAGCCCAGAGTCTGCCGAAGAAGAAACGCATCGATGCGCGCTGGCGCTTAAGTCTGATGCTGGGTATGATACGCAAAGCATTGGTATCTGAAACGGGGGAAGAGGCTTGCACTGAGATCCTGGATACCGTAAAAAACGATCTCTTAACAATGGGGAAGGATATTCCCCGGTTTCAAGGGTCTGTGGATTCCTTGTTTGATACTATTAGAGTCCAGAAGCAACAGATTAACGACGCACTGGTCAAATTATCCTTCAAGGCAGATGTTTCCGAAGATGAGACAATAACCAGAATCCGAACCGGCGTCACTGCGCTCAGCATCACCCACCCCCAGTTAAAACAGACTTTGTATGCCATTTTGAATAGTATGCCGCAATCAATCTCGCAAAAAGAAAACGAATTAGAATTGGTTCGCAAAAACATTGAAGAATGGTTCAATAATGCCATGAATCGTTTAACCGGTTGGTACAAACGCCGTTGCCTCATTTCAACGCTGATTGTGGGGATTCTATTGGCAAGCATTGTCAATGTTGACTCAATAAACCTCATCAACCGTTTGTGGAGAGAACCCGATTTGCGCATCGCAATCCTGAGTAAGATTGAAAACATTCTTACACAAGAAAACACAACATCTATTGGGTTTGGACAATTATTTGCTATACAACAACAATTTTCAGAAATTAATCTTCCGGTAGGCTGGGTTGGATCGCCTATTTCTCCAACAAGTGAACAGGCAACGAACTTGCCCGTTACTTGCAAGCTTTTCCCCCTACAAGAAAACGAAATCTATGGCATTTTGATTTCAGGTGAATGTTATCCAATTATTAACTCCCCCCAAGTAACCGACCTGACTGGCTGGCTTATAAAACTTGCCGGGATTCTAATTTCCGGGGTCGCAGCCAGCCCGGGTGCATCCTTCTGGTTTGATTTGTTAAAAAAGATCATAAACGTACGACTTTCAGGGGTCAATCCATCCGAAATAAAAACCAATGCAATTGCATCTAATTTGGGGTAAAACTATCTATCTCGGAGGAGCTGGCCATGTATAAGGAACCATTAGGAGCGATTTAAGGGCACTTTTGCAAAGTAAACGACCCGAGCAAGGAACGGACAAAAGAGTTAAAAAAAGATATTATCGGCATAGCCATCTGAGATGTTGTCTGTGGTGCGGATGGTTGGGCGGATATTGAGAATATTGGGAACAGCAAGATTATCTGGCTAAAAACCTATTTAGAAATGCCCAAGGGTATTCCATTGCATGACACCTTCTGGGGAGTGTTTATCATGGAGATTGGAAGTTGCCATGAAAGGAGACATAGTCGCATCCGCTAAGATCAAGGTCCTGAAAACTTTGTTATCCTTTGCTACATTGCTCTCAATTTACTCAAACAGTGGGAAACTGCTCAAAGCGGAATACGTGCGAAACAACATCAAGCCGCTTGGAAGATAGACTTCCTTTTCAAATTAATCACCTCGAACAATTAGATGCGATTGCTCTGGGGAGAGGGGCTTCCCTTTATTCCTCCTCAGGTATAATGTGTTTATGCCTTCGCTTGTCCCACTTGAGCCTGTGGATTATCTCGTCATCGGTCATCTCTCTTGCGACATTACACCCGATGGTCCGCGCCTGGGCGGGACGGCGGCTTATGCTGCATTGACGGGCCGTGCCCTGGGTCTGCGTGTGGGTGTGGTTACTGCTTGGGGTGGGGAAGTGCCCCTCGACGTACTGGACGGGATCAAGGTCCAGAGTGTTCCCGCCCAGCGTAGTACAACCTTTGAGAACAAGTACACGCCCACGGGACGCATCCAGCATATCCATCACATCGCGCCGGACTTGTCGTTCGATAATGTTCCCGAAGCCTGGCGGCGTGCGCCGATTATCCACGTAGGACCGATAGCCGGAGAAGCCAAATCGCTGGTGGATGGGAAATTTTCGTCTTCCTTGGTGGGGCTGACTCCCCAGGGCTGGCTGCGGAAGTGGGACAGTGCCGGACGTGTGGAACCCGGTGACTGGCCTGAAGCCCACGAGATGTTAGCCAGGGCTGGCGCAGCTGTGCTCAGTATCGAGGATGTCGGCGGGGACGAGGATTGCATCGAAGCGATGGCAACCGCCTGCAAGGTGCTGGCCGTGACTGAGGGTCCGGCGGGCGCGCGGCTTTACTGGAACGGCGATCTACGCCGTTTTCGTGCAACGTCTCTGGAAGAAGTGGATGCCACTGGTGCGGGTGATATTTTTGCAGCTGCCTTTTTTTGGCGGCTGTATGTGACCCGTGACCCGTGGGCAGCGGCTCGGTTTGCCACCCACCTGGCATCCTTCTCAGTGAGGCGGTTTGGCCTGGATGGCATCCCAACGCAGGAAGAAATCCAAACCTGCCTGGTGGAGGTTTTGTAGTGGGACGCGTTTACACGCTGGTGAATCAAAAAGGTGGGGTGGGGAAGACAACCACTGCCATCAATCTCGGTGCCTACCTTGTGCAATTCGGTCAACGCGTCTTGATCGTGGATATTGACCCACAGGCCAATGCCACCTCCTCGCTCGGCGTGGACAAGCACACCGTCAAAGGTGGGACTTATGAGGCGCTGATGGGCGGGGCACCCGCTCCGGCGCTGGTGCTGCAGAACCCGCGCCTGAAACTGGCTATTTTGCCGTCCTCGCCGTCTTTGGCCGGGGCGGAGGTTGAACTGGTCAACGAACTCGGGCGGGAAGTCAAACTGCGCCAAGTGATTGCTCCTCTGGTTGACCGATATGATTACATTTTGATTGACTGCCCGCCCTCACTCGGCATGTTGACTATCAATGGATTGGTGGCCGCGCAGGATGGCGTACTCATCCCAGTGCAGTGCGAATACCTGGCGCTGGAAGGGTTGGGCGAACTGACCCGTACCCTTCAGCGTGTCCGTTCGGCGCTTTACCCTGCGCTCAAGGTGCGGGGTGTCATCCTGACGATGTTCGATGGCCGCACCCACCTTTCCAGCGACGTGGTAGCCGAAGTACAAAAGTATTTCAGCGAGCAGGTTTTCGAAACCATCATCCCGCGCAGTGTCCGACTGGCAGAAGCCCCTTCGTACGGACTGCCAATCTCGGCCTATGCCCCGGATTCGAATGCGGCCAAGTCTTATGAATCCCTGGCGCGCGAACTGCTCTCAGGTGATGGCGTTGCCGTTAAAGAAAGTGCGGAATAGGAGGAGCTTATGCCACAAAAATCTGGACTCGGTCGTGGATTGGGAGCGTTGATCCCCGGTGGGGATAATTTTCAGATGGAAAACGGCGTTATGCTGGTTGCGGTGGAGATGGTTTTACCGAACCCGCGCCAGCCGCGCAATATGATGCATCCTGAAGAGTTAGAAGAACTGACCGCTTCGGTGAGTGAACACGGCGTGCTCCAGCCACTGATCGTAACGCTGGGCGAGTCGACGGGGCAATACATCCTGATTGCCGGGGAACGCCGCCTCCAGGCGGCCCGTTTGGCAGGTCTGGCCTCGGTACCGGTGCTTGTTCGCCAGGCCACCGACCAACAGCGGCTGGAACTGGCAATCATCGAAAACGTCCAACGCTCTGATCTCTCTGCACTCGAAGAGGCCGAGGCTTACCGCCAGTTGGCCGAGGATTTTGATCTTTCCCATGAAGGAATCGCCGCCCGCGTTGGCAAGAGCCGCGTGGCGGTGACGAATACCTTGCGCCTGCTCAGGCTGCCTGACTCGGTCAAGAATGCTCTGATCGAGAAGCGCATTTCAGAGGGACATGCGCGCGCCTTGCTGGCCCTTTCCACGCCGGATGCCCAGACAGCGGCTCTGCGAACTGTTCTGGCGCAGGAACTCAACGTCCGCCAGACCGAAGAATTGGTGCGCAAACTCTCCGGAGAAAGACCGGTCCGCAAGCCAAAACCGGCCGTTTCGCCGGATGTTACCGAACTGGAGGACCGTCTGCGCTCCAGTCTGGGGACAAAGGTCACGCTGCGTTCCGGAAGGAAGGGCGGGACACTGACCATTCATTATTATTCAAACGAGGAACTGGACGCCCTGACGGGGCGGCTGTTGAATGGATGATTGGAAGGTACACACTTAACGTGTCTCTAAGAGATTGATATGAGACTTCTCCACAACGCTCGCATCCATACTCTCGACGCGGCTCATCCCATCGCCTCGGCCATTGCCATTGACGCCGGATATATTCTTGCCGTGGGCGGCGATGAACTCCTGGTTGAATGCGAACATGCTGAGCGCGAAGATATGGGCGGGCGGGTCATTCTGCCCGGCTTGACCGATGCACACATCCACCTCCAGGAGTATGCCCTCAGCCTGCAGTTTGTGGATTGCGAGGTGGAGACCAGAGAGGAAATCCTTTGCCGGGTGGCAGAGCGCCTCCGCCAGGCGCTGCGCGGGGAATGGGTGCGCGGACATGGCTGGAACCAGAATACCTGGGGTGGTGAGTGGCCTGCTGCCGCGGACCTGGATGCGGTCGCACCGGAGAACCCGGCCTACCTGACAGCCAAATCCCTGCATGTCGCATGGGCCAACAGCACTGCCCTGAAGCTGGCAAGGATCAATCCCTCCACCCCGGACCCGGTCAATGGCCGTATCCAGCGGGATGCACGCGGAGTCCCGACAGGTATCCTGTTCGAAGAGGCGGTGAAATTGGTTGAGGCGGTCATCCCGGAACCGACTCCCGAAGAGCTGGTAAAAAACTTCCAGCAGATTATTGCTCGCCTGTGGCGCATGGGGTTGACCGGGGTCCACGATTTCGATAAGCGTACCTGTTTCCAGGCTTTGCAGCTCCTCCGTGAGCGTGGCGATCTGCAATTCCGCGTAGTAAAGTCCATCCCGCTTGAGCTGCTCCCGCAAGCGGTGGCTCTTGGCTTGCGCAGCGGGTTCGGGGACGATTTCCTGCGCATTGGTTCGGTCAAATTCTTTGCTGATGGTGCACTTGGCCCGCATACCGGGGCAATGTTCGAATCATATGTTGACGAGCCACAAAATCGTGGTATTCTAATATTGGATAATGAACAACTTTTCGAGCAGGGCTGTCTGGCAGCCAAAAGCGGCCTCAGCTTGGCCGTCCATGCCATCGGCGACCGGGCTGTCCATGAAGTACTGGAAGGGTTCGCCCGGTTGCGCACTTACGAGCGTGAGCGCGGACTACCGGCTTTGCGTCATCGCATCGAACACGTGCAGACGATTCACCCTGATGATACTGGACGCCTGGCGGAGTTGGATGTTATTGCCTCGATGCAGCCGATCCATGCTCCGTCTGATATGCTGGTGGCGAACCGTCTCCTGGGTGGACGGGCGGCGTTCTCGTATGCCTGGCGGACTCAGGCGCAGCACGGGGCGCGGCTGGCTTTTGGGTCGGATGCGCCAGTTGAAAGCCCGAACCCGTTCCGGGGTTTGCACGCCGCCGTTACCAGACGCCGCGCGGACGGCTCTCCGGGGCCGGAGGGCTGGTTCCCGGAGCAGCGGTTGACCGTCCGCGAAGCGCTCGAAGGATTTACGCTTGGACCGGCTTTCGCGGCCGGAATGGAGAACCGCCTCGGACAGTTGTCTGCTGGCTTTCTTGCTGATTTGACTGTCGTCGAGACGGACCCGTTCACCTGCGACCCTGTTGATTTGTATAGTATCCAACCGACAGCAACAATGGTCGGCGGTGATTGGGTCTGGCAGTCGTGAGGAGCAACGGATGATATCCCCTCTGACCCCCGAAGTCCTTGTCCCCCGCCTGGGCGAATATCTTGTTCAGGGAGGTTTAATTACCGAGACGGATTTGCAGAAAGCCCTGGCATACCAGAATGAGAAAAAACGGGCCGGGGAACCTTGCCTGCTGGGACAGGCACTGGTGGACCTCGACCTCCTTACACGCCAGCAAATTGACAATGCCGTGACCGAGCAGATCATCCAACTGCGGAATGCGCTCGAGGATGCCAATCGCTTGCTGGAGCACCGCGTTGCAGAACGGACCGCGGAATTGCAGGAGGCGCTGCGCAAGCTCTCCGAGTTGAGCCAGATGAAGGCCAATTTCGTTGCCAATGTTTCGCATGAGTTACGCACACCGCTGACGCACGTCAAGGGATACCTGGAGTTACTGACGACCGAATCGCTTGGTTCGCTGAATGCTGAACAGAAAAACGCCTTGCAGATCAGCCAGCGCGCGGCCGGACGGTTGGAAAGCCTGATTGACAATCTCATCCTCTTTTCGCTGGCAGCACGTGGCGAGATGACCCTGCGCCTGGCGCCCGTCAATCTGAATAAAGTGGCGGGGGAAATCTTCAGTTATTCACGCACCAAAGCGGTTGATCGAAATGTGGCTCTGCACTTTAACGTACAACCTGATATTCCTTACGTCCAGGCGGATGAAGAGAAAATCTCCTGGGTAATTCTCCAGTTGATTGATAACGCCATCAAATTCACGCCCTCTGGCGGTGAAGTAACCCTGTCCATCCAGCCGGAATCGGATACGCTGATCATGGTGTCGGTCTCTGATACTGGCATTGGCATTCCAGTCAGCCGGCTGAACGAGATTTTTGAAGCTTTCCACCAATTGGATTCTTCCTCCACGCGGCATTACAGCGGTACTGGTCTGGGGCTGGCTCTGGTGCGCGAGATTATTAGTGCACATGGTTCGGTGATCGAAGTGCAATCAGAAGATGGAAAAGGTACCAGGTTCCGTTTTCCGCTGCTTGCGGTCAACAAAGGTTCTTGATTTGGCTGGAGGACAATGGACAGCGAAACGCTTGAAACCTTCACTAACTTGAGCAGTTCCATCGTCAGGGAGAATTGGAAAAAATCCCTGGATGCATTGTTTCTCTTATTCCGCAGGAAATTCGTTTTTGACAATCTGGTAATCTACCTCGTTGAAGGAAGCGGCAGCACACCGGAAGTAGTCTATGCGCGTGCAGCCGGGCGTGGACGCAGTAAAGAGGCCGAATCCTCCTGGGGTAATGAGATTGCCAACCAAGTCATCAGCACGGGCAAAGCCACCGAATCTATTCCAGCGGACCAAACCTCTTCTGACCGGATTGCCATGCCTCACTTCCTTGGCCTGCCGCTGATTTTTCCGGACCGGCGCGGCGCGCTGGTCTTTGTCCGCTTCGGAGGGCCAGAATTTTCAAATGAGGAAATGCCGCTGGCAACCCTGGCTGCTGTCGAGACGGCACGGGCGCTCGAACAGAATATTCTTCAGGAAAGCCTGACCCAGTTGGAACATGCCCGTCACCGTGCTCAACTCCAGGACGATTTTATTGCCACGATTTCCCATGAGTTGCATTCCCCGCTCGGCTTCATTAAAGGATACACCACATCTCTCCTGCGCTCTGACACCACCTGGGACACCGCTACACAGCAGGAATTTCTGGTCATCATAGACGAAGAATCCGACCACCTGCTCACCTTGATTGACCGTATGCTTGACTCTGCCCGTCTGCAGAGTGGAAATATGAGCATGGACTTCCAGCCTGTTCGCTTGGACTCGCTTCTGCGGGACGTGACCCTGCGCGTCCATGGGCGGCACGAAGGTCTGGAAGTTATCCTGGACCTGCCAACTGTCCCGCCCATCCAGGCAGATACCGTCCGCCTGACCCAGGTTTTTGACAACCTGTTTGATAATGCTATCAAGTATGCCCCCGGCACGAAAATAACCATCTCGCTCCACGGGAAAGAAAGCTGGCAGATAGTTACCTTTGCAGACCCGGGACCGGGTATTCCGCCTGAGCACATCCCATTCCTCTTCGAACGGTTCTACAGTGTGCCTGGTCAATTCAGCAAAAGCGGGACGGGGCTGGGATTATTCATCTGCAAACAGATTGTTCAAGCTCATCATGGCCGAATTTCGGTCAAGACTTCACCCGGCAAAGGGACTGCGTTTCGTATCGAACTTCCCGTTCGTCCGGAGAAAGCTGTAAAAGAGGCATAAGCCATGTCCACACGCATTCTGATTGTTGACGACGAACCGCGCTATCTCCGTTTGCTCGAAGCCAATCTTCTAACCAAAGAGTACGAGGTGTTTACCGCCAAAGATGGCGAGGAAGCGCTCGAATCTTTTTCGGCCAACCCGGTGGACTTGATCCTGCTGGATGTAATGCTTCCCCGCATGGATGGTTTTGCGGTTTGCCAGCGCATCCGCCAATTCTCCAATGTGCCCATTATTATGCTGACTGCAAAAGGCGAAGAGCACGATCGGGTCCTAGGCCTGGACGTGGGCGCCGATGATTATCTGATCAAACCATTCTCGGCGATGGAATTGCTTGCCCGAGTACGGGCTGTGCTGCGTCGTGCTCAAGTCACCGAGACCGGGCAGGATCGCTTTTTCACTCACGGAAATCTGCGCATTGATTTTGCCCGCGCCGAGGTCTGGCTGGGAGAACAGCCGGTCTATCTTTCAGCGACAGAATACCGTCTCTTGTTGCAATTTACACATAATATTGGCAAAGTCCTCTCTTCCGAGGAACTGCTTACCGGCGTGTGGGGGCCGGAATATCGTGACGATAAGGAAATCCTGTGGGTTACCATTGCCCGCTTGCGCCAGAAAGTGGAAGATGATCCACATATGCCGAAACATATTGCCACCCGCTCCGGGCTTGGGTACCTGATGACTCCAATTGAAGAGTGATTTTCAAAAGGTGCTGATGGATACAAAACCGATTTCAGTCTTGGTAATTGACGGGGATACAGCCAGCCGCAACTATCTGACAGTTGTGTTGCAAAAGAGCGGCTATACTGTGCTGACGGCGTCTCTGGGACGTGAAGGCCTGATATCAGCCTGGAAAGACCAGCCGGATATCATCATCCTGGACCCAGTGCTGCCCGATCTGCCCGGTCCGGAGCTGGTAAACCGTCTCCGCCAGGATCGCCGCACGTCCAAGGTCCCGTGCGTGGCGCTCAGCAGCCAGCAAGATTCGCAGGATATGAACGCCCTTCTTTCGGCTGGTTGTAATGAATACATGGCCAAATCCAGCCAGGCTCTGCCGCGTCTTCTGGAACTAATCCCGCGGTTATTGAAGGGAGAATCAACGGCCCCCAAGAAACACGGTATTCTCATAGC
Organism: Anaerolineales bacterium; assembly: GCA_017882065.1. GTDB lineage: Bacteria > Chloroflexota > Anaerolineae > Anaerolineales > Villigracilaceae > UBA877. Next base: position 14,201 of record JADGQD010000016.1, read on the forward strand.
CTTCTTGAGCGCAAAAGGCGGAACAGGGACATCTTCCTTGTGCGCCAATATCGCCATGTGCCTGGGCAGCGAAAAAATCGAAACCCGCGTTGCAGTGATGGACCTGGTGCTGCCGATCGGTTCGATTGCCTCTATCGTCGGTTATCACGACCGCCTGAACCTGGTTACAGCGGCGATGCAGGACCCAGCCCAGACTACCGCTGCCTTTTTCAAGGATAATCTCCCGCGTGTGCCAAACTGGTATTTCCATCTGTTGGCTGGTTCACCGGACCCGGAGTCAGCAAACCAGCTGGCTGTGAACCGCCTTGATGGGATTTTAAACTCGATCATGGAATCCCATGATTACATCCTTGTGGATATGGGTCGTGCCCTATCGCGTATCAGCCTGCCGATCATCCAGAGAGCGGATGTGGTTGTTCTGATCGTTGGCACAGACCTGTCCACTGCCATCCTGACCCAGACGGTTTGGGAGTATTTAAAGAATCAGGGCATAGATCCGAGGCGTTTGTATCCTCTTCAGAACCGGGCGGTTGGCTTGGAAGGTTTGTCGAAGACCGAACTCGAGCAGATGACCGGCTTGCAAATCCGGTTTACCATGCCGTATATGAGCGGTAATTTTACGATTGCCAATAATCGCCATGAACCTGTCATCGCCAAATTTCCAAATGACTCGTCTGCGTTCACCCTGAAGCAGGCTGCGATACAAATTGCCGAATTGGGCCAACGGTCGCACGGCTAGTGATAGAGGTGGACAAACAACGAAATCGATGACAATTATCCGGAGGATCTGATGACAATTGAATTTGACGATAACGGTAAATTCTTTACAGATATTATTTCTAAGATCCCTATTCCTGTCATGATCCAGACGGTCACTCACCGAATCCATGGGAATATTCATGTCTGTCAAGACCGGCGTCTCAAAGATGAATTGGACCTTCCGGAAAAGTTTATCGCCATCACCGATGCTGTCATCTGTTTGCCAGACGGCCAGGTTCTGTATCAGGCCAACTTTCTGGCAGTGCAGCGTGACGAGATTATTTGGGTAATGCCTGATAGCGAGATTGCAGATCCTTCGAAGGGAAGCGCCAAATGATTGCATCAGGTGTGAATGCTCCTGCTGGTGCATCTGCTCCGGATTATACAAAGTTGCGCGAGTATCTCATCGCGACAGTCTCGCAAGACCTCGGCGCGGATGACCTCCCGCCGGAAATGCGCAAGCAGGCTCTCCAAGATCGCTTGGAAGAAGCTTTGGCACGGACGAAATTAACCCTTTCTGGTTCGATCCGGAATCGCTTTCTCCGGGATATTCTTGATGAAATCACCGGTTATGCCCCGCTCCAACCGCTGCTCGATGACCCGGATATCACTGAGATCATGGTCAACGGACCCAAAAAAGTTTATATTGAGAAGAAGGGGCGCCTGGAGCGGACGAATATTGTCTTTGAGAACAATCTTCACATCCTGAAAATTATTGACCGGATTGTTTTACCATTGGGTCGCCACATTGACTCCGATAGTCCCATGGTGGATGCGCGCCTGCCGGATGGTTCGCGCGTCAATGCTGTCGTCCCCCCCTGTGCCGTTGATGGCGCTTCCCTCACCATCCGAAAATTCCGAAAAGAAAAATTAACAATCGCGCAATTGATCGAATTCAACTCGCTAACGCAAGGGATGGCTGATTTCCTGCGTGCCTGCGTCCTCGGTCGTCTGAACATCATTATTTCCGGCGGCACCGGATCTGGCAAGACAACGTTCCTGAATGTGCTGTCTGGTTTTATCCCGGAATAGGAACGAATCGTCACTATTGAAGATGCAGCCGAATTACAGCTTCAGCAGGATCATCTTGTTCGCCTGGAAACCAAATTGGCCAATGTGGAGGGGCATGGTGTGGTGAGCGTCCGTGAATTGGTACGCAACTCTCTGCGCATGCGACCCGATCGTATTGTCATTGGCGAATGCCGCGGCGGTGAAGCCCTGGACATGCTCCAGGCCATGAACACCGGTCATGACGGTTCACTGACCACCATTCATGCCAATTCACCACGCGACGCGCTTTCGCGTCTTGAAACGCTGGTGCTAATGGCTGGGATGGATCTGCCACTAAAAATTGTCCGTCAGCAAATTTCCTCGGCGGTGGATGTCATTGCCCAGATGTCACGCTTGCGAGACGGTACGCGCAAAATTACTGCCATTACCGAAGTTGCTGGTATGGAAGGTGATGTGGTTGTCTTGAGCGACATTTTTAAATTCAACCAGACCGGCGTGGATGTAGAAGGTAAAATTCTCGGCCAGGTAAAGCCGACAGGCATCCGTCCATTATTTGGTCCGCGCTTGGAAGCGGCTGGTTTCAAACTCGGTGCAGAGATTTTTGGCGCCACGGCCACCGATATCCTGCTAGCCCGCCAGCGGCGTTAACTGTTGCGTGGCTTTCTGCTATAATGATTCTGCCAATTCTGTAATTTTGTGAGGAAACCTCATGACCATTCAAGCCCAGGTTAACCTTCGTTCAAGAAAATTAGGTGTTTTGATCCGTGATGCGCGTCTGACGGCGCGTAGGACCATCCCGGAATGTGCGCGCACAATCGGAGTGACGGCAGGTATATTCCGTGCCTGGGAGGGAGGCCGCAGATCACCTTCGCTGCCGGAATTGGAAGTGCTGTCCTATGCCCTGAACCTGCCCCTGCGCCGGTTCTGGAGCAAGGACGCCACATCAGACGATGCGTCGCCCACCGAGACCCTGAACCTGCCTGGGTTTGTTGGCATCCGCCAACGCCTGATTGGGGCGCTCCTACGTCAGGAGCGTGAGAAGGCCAGTATTTCACCACGCGCCCTCTCGGAGCTATCGGGCATCCCGACAGCGCGCCTCAAGGCCTATGAGTTGGGCGAACGTCCCATCCCTTTACCTGAATTGGAAGGTTTGACCGCCTTGCTGGGCGGCCAGATTGAAATGCTCTTTGACCAGACCGGTCACATCGGTTTGTGGATGGTCCAGCAAAAAGTCATCCAGGATTTTTTGCAGCTCCCGCCTGAATTGCAGAATTTCGTCTGCAAGCCGGTTAACCGCCCATACCTGGAACTGGCGATGAAATTGAGCGGCATGTCTACTGATAAACTGCGCTCAGTGGCCGAAGATATACTGGATATCACATTCTGATATGGTGAACAAACTTTCCCCTCAGGAGATTGCAGACCAGGCCAAATGTACTTATCAAGCTGGTGATTATCCAGCCGCGGTACAGGCCTTTGCTGAAGCCGCGTCTGCTTATTCGGACATCGGTGATGCGCCCATGTCCGCCGAGATGAAGAACAATCAGTCTGTGGCGCTGCTGCGCGATAATCAGGCCCAGGCTGCTTTGGAAGTCGCCCAGGGCAC
>JADGQD010000124.1 GCA_017882065.1 Anaerolineales bacterium
ATGCCTGCTATTGACATCCAAATTGATTTGTGCGATACTACTTGAGTGCAGGGGCTTCCCCCTGCCCCAACTCCGCCATCCTTATAGAAGAGGAGGTGGTGCCCAAAATGGATAGTAGTATGAGACGAAGCGCTGTGGCATCCCTCCTCGCTCTGCGATAAAGGTGCCACAGCGCGAACAGGAAGACCGCCGAAAGGCGGCCTTCCGCTTTAAGAGCTTTCATCACAACCCCCAAAGAACGGGGGCAGGCGGACACAAATAAACATGGTGTAGTATTAATAAAGTGATGGGAATCCGTTATGACGACTTCCCTGTCACCACCCGCCTGGGCAGGTGTAGTCGTCTTTCTGCGGCGAAAAAGCGACTAAAGTCGCTACTACAACCACTTTCACTTTCGTTGGACAACCTCCAGAAACACAAAGGGATTGGGTTTTCAGCTGCGGCGAATCCATTTCATTCATCTCCAAATGAGATGCCCAGCCCGCGTGCGGTGAGAACCCCATCGCCGTTCACATCCACCCGCTTGGGGATCGCCAGCGCCTCGCTCAGGGGAATCGGGATAACCTGGGCGTCGCGCAAGGCCACCATACACCCGAAGCCTCCCGCCGCGGCGACCCGCACTGCCGCGGCGCCGTAACGGGTGGCCAGCCAGCGGTCGAAGGCAGTCGGGGAGCCGCCGCGCTGGACGTGTCCCAGCACGGTGACGCGCGTCTCGAAGCCCTGTCCTTCGATGTACTGGCCGACTTCCTGTCCGATGCCTCCCAGCCGGGGCACATAGACCTCGTCTCCTGTACGCCGGAAAACAGGCTGCCCGCCCAGGGGTTTGGCTCCTTCCGAAATCGCCAGCAGGCTGAAGAGCGAACCGCTCTCGACGCGCTGGCGAATCTTCTTCAGGACCGACTCGAATTTGAATGGAATCTCGGGGATCAGGATCACGTCTGCTCCGCCGGATACGCCGGAGTGGAGAGAGATAAACCCTGCCTCCCGTCCCATTAGTTCCAGCACCATGACGCGGTGGTGTGCCTCGGCAGTGGTGTGCAGCCGGTCAAGGGCTTCGGTGGCGATCATCAGGGCAGTGTCGAAACCGAAGGTCACTTCTGTGCCGCCGATGTCATTATCAATCGTTTTTGGCACTCCCACCACCGGCACGCCTTTGGCCGCCAACTCCATGGCAATGCGCAGCGTGCCGTCTCCACCGATGACGATCAGCGCGTCCAGTTTTAGTTTTTTGATGGCAGCAGTGATCTCGTCCGAAACATCCACGACCACTTCTTTACCGTTACGGAGGACTTTGCGGGCGAAAGGGTTGCCGCGGTTGGCGGTTCCCAGGATGGTGCCACCCCGCGGTAGAATACCGCGCACTGCTCCCAGGTCCAGCAGCGTGACGCCGTCTGTGGTAATAAATCCGTCGTATCCGTCCCGGATCCCGAGTACGTCACAGCCATAGATGTTAATCGCCGTTTTGGTAACCGCCCGGATGACCGCGTTCAGACCAGGCGCGTCGCCCCCGCCCGTAAGCACTGCAATCCGTTTCATTGGCACTCCTTGTGAACATCCCCATTATGAGCAAAACCGGGAAAAGATATGGGTGTGTTGGGCGGCCTCGCCTGCCCAACACACCCAATTTACCCTTTCACTCTGTCGGCACGGCGATCTCCAGAGAACCTACGTGTCACGGCAAGAATTTACGGCATCTTGTGGAGGAACCGCCATCCCTGATCTGTTTGCTGGACGGTGGAGTTTACCCCGACCACTTCGAACCAGGTGGTGCCAGGTTTGAAGGAAAAGGGTGTCCCATCCGGGTTGGTCAGCGAGACCACGTCTGTGTCGTTTCGCTGCCATTTAACCTGATATGCCTGCCCATCCCGGAAAGCAACCCCATCTCCCGAACCACTGAACAGGATGTCGTAAATTCCGGCGCTATAGAGTTCGTGTGTGACATATAGGACCACTACGTTATTGAAGGCAATGGGTTGCCCGGTAAGCCGATCGGTGGCCTGCGCATATTGTTCATTTTGATTATTGTAATCATTATCAGAATCGGAGAAGCGCAGATATTTCCCCGTGGAAGTGTCGTAGTCCCAACGGTTGTAGATTACGCCTGAATAACGCACGATAACTTGCATTGCGGGCTTACCAGCAGCGGGGGCTGTGAGATTGAAGGACATGCCGTCCAGGTTTTGGCGCCTATTCTGAATTCCCTTCGAGGTGGCATAAGCGCTCAAAGTGGCGGTGTTGGCCATCAGGTTGTTGAAGCCGTTCGGGTCATTGCGGAACAACGGGGTGCTGGAGCCTTCGATGACCAGCCGGTCGGCAAATTCCGAACTGAGAAAGCGGTCCATTTCAGCTACATAGGCAGAGCCAAAGGCAAAGACAGCTTTATAGCCGCGTACCAGGTGTGCGTCAATGAAACGTCCCGAACGGATCGGGCCGACCATGTCGGCATTGTTCCCGTAAAAGAGCGCCGCAAAGCGTGTGCCGCCTTCCTCGGTGTAATACTCAAAAACGATATCGGCCAGTGAAAGCCCCCACTGCGGGCGAATGCTGCGCGGCAGGTTTGAGACTTTGATGAGCAGCGGACGGCGATCCAGAAGGGTTGGGTCGGCGACCTGCAGACCGGTGAGCGGGTTCACATTCGATGGGAAGCTGGACGGGCCGTACCCTTCGGACGGGTGGAGCGGCGTCGGGCTAGGTTGAGGCGGCGGGGTCACGGTTGGCGGCTGCGGGGTGACGGAGGCGACCGGTGTTCCGGTCGGGGCCGGACCCGTAGCCGAGGCGGCCGGTCCGCAGGCGGCCAAAAACACTAACAGGGATACAAAACCATACAAGAGTCTTTTCATAAGAGTAAAACCTCCATATAGAGACGCTATCATACCGCATTTGTTCCCGTTGGGAGAGGGATTATGTAAAATAACCGCTGCCCAGGTGGACCGCGGTTTTCCACCTTATTGGGGCCTGGCGATTTAAGTGGACGAGTTTAGTAAACCATCGTAAGTATTTTTACAAATAACTGTTCTAGCCGCCGTCCACGGCGGCGGGGACGCCGCCTGGAGCATGGTGATTATGTAAGTACCTTTCGAGCGGCACCTTAGTACGAAGAATTGGAATGAGAGATCTCCAGGTCGTTAACTCGAACGAATTTCGGGACGATGATCGCCGTCGGATTGCGAGCACCATAGCTCTGGGAGGTATTGTACGGGACGGTTGCCCGCGAGAGCCAGGCCACCTTGTCGCCGAAGATGTCAAGCAGACTCTGAGTGAGCCGAACGTTATACGGGACCGTCACTGAACCATCTTGCTTAAGCAACAGGGCACCGAAGCGCGAACTCCCGGTGATGATACCCTTCGAAGGATTCACAATGTTCATGTAATGCAGGAAGGGGATGTAGAGAATGTCCTTTTCGCGCGCCAGGTTGACCAGGTCTTGCAGGGAATTGACATCCTGCCTGTCGCCGCCGCTGAGCACCAGGCTTTTATGCGCGACGGTATGGCCGGTGGCTTTGGCGCGGAACTCATCGGCATCGTCCTGGTACCAGGTGAATCCCTGGAAGACGCCGTTCAGGAAAATCGGGAACGACTTGCGGACGATCCCGGTGAAATCGCGCTTGAAGGGGAATGTCTCCAGCCGGTACGGATCGTCTACGAGGGTGATCTTGTCCGAGAATACCTTTTGGCTGACATTATCTTCACCCAGGAATGAAAAACCGCGCTTCAGCGAACCACCGTTGAAACCGATCCGGTTCATAAAATTAAGCATGTCGGCTGTGGCGGCTGAGCCAAAAACAATATCGTAGCTGCCGAGCGGAATCTGCTGGGGGGCGTCGGTCTGATAATGTTCCACCAGAAAGGCCAGTTCCTGCCGCAGCGCAGCCGGGTCCAGGTCCGATCCCCTCCGGGCGGACTGTTCGGCGGTCACTTCCCACTTGAGGGTGGTGTGTGCCAGAACTGCCGTCACTTGGGCGTCGGAGGTTCTAAAATACTGGGTATGTTCTGAGCGGGTATTGATCTGGGCTATCGTGTTCGCGCCGCAGGAAAAGATGCCGGAAAGCTTGACCGTCTCTGTTTCCAAGCCTGCCGCGGCTGTGTTGAAGAATTGCAGCCGTTCTTCATTGCTGATGTGCGCCAGCGCGGCGTCATATCCGCTTTCATCGGCGAATGACTCCGCAAATGCTGGAACGGTCGGCCGGTAGGTCAGCGGCTGGGCGTGCTGGACCATCCCGGCGGCGATGTCAATGCCCTGCTTCATTTCGTCGAGTTTACCCAGGTCGGTAATGAGTTCGTAACTGGCGCGTTTCCTGCCGGAATAGGCGGTGATCTCCAGGCGGATCAAATGTTCGTTTGTATTCAGGGAGATGGATGAGTTGGCGAAACGCATCAGGTAACTGTCTTCTTCGTGGTAGAAAAGCGTAACCTCATAGCCCTTGTCCAGGGCATATTTACGCAAATCCCTCAAGGTTTGCAAGATTTGTTCCATCACGGCTATTCTCCTATTCTCACATTATCGAAGCGGCAAACCGGAACTCCGTGCCCCAACTGCATAATCTGGTTCGGCTGCCCTTTCCCGCAGTTGTCGACATACTTCACCTGCCAGGTGGATTGATCGCCAACCGCGGAAAGTGAGTTCCAGAATTTGACGGTGGCTCCCTTGTAGGTGGGGTTCCTGACCACTTTCGTGATCTTCCCGTCCTCCACCAGCCAGCCGATCTCGGTTCCGAAGTGGAACTGTTCACGGTTCGAGCCAATCGACCAGCTCCGCTCGCTATCCAGGACAATGCCCTTTTCAGTATTCCTGACAATATCCTCCAGGCTGCCATCCTGGCCGGGGTCAATGTTAATGTTCGTCATGCGCTCGATAGGCACGCGGTAGAAGGAGGTGGCCCGGTTGGCCCCGCCGCTGCCTTTGAATATCTGACGTTTGGCTTTTGCGTTGGCTTCCTCCACCATTTGCCGGCCGGTAATGGCTCCCACCAGGATGCCTTTATCGATCAGGAGGGTGTTCTGGGCAGGGACCCCGTCGTCGTCATAGCCGAAACTACCCGGTGAATTGGGCAGCGTGGCATCCGCGCGGACGGTCAGCCTGGGGGAACCATAGCGCAATTTGCCGAAGTCGTCGAGGGTCACGAAAGAGCCGCCTGCAAAGGCCAGTTCGTAGCCCAGGATGCGGTCCAGTTCCAGGGCGTGGCCGATGGTTTCATGGGTCTGCAAATACATGATGCTCGGCAAAAGGATGACTGAGCGGTCTTCTTTTGGACACTCGTCGGCTGCCCGGACCTGGTTCATCTCTTTGACGATCCTCCCGGCGTTTTGGCTGAAGAGTTCTTTGTCAATCGTTTCCCATCCCCGGCTGTCTCCATGCCTGGGCGGACGGAATGTGCGTTCGTAGGTTGCCCCTTGATCATCCAAACCAGATACCTGCATGGTGGAAAAAACTTCGGTGATGAGCTTTTCGATCTGGCTGCCTTCCGAATCCACGAAAATGATCTGCTTGCGCACGAAAGCCATGTCACAGACGCGCTGGAAAACGCCTTCCTGGTTGAGCTGCTCATCTACATTTTTGAGAAAAGCGACTTTTTCGGCCAGGGGAACATCAAACGGGTTGATGGCGCAGGGGCTTTCAAATTTTGCCTGGAGGGCATCTTTTTCTGCCAGCCGGACGGGGAAGGTGACCCGCTCAGCGGCCACCCGGGCATTGTCGAAGGCTTTATCGAACAGGGCTGCCAAATCGCTCAAATCGGAAGATGCAGAAAAACCCCAGGCGCCTTTGTAGAGCACCCGAATTCCCACACCGCTTTCCCGGGCAGAGGTGGCACTCTTAAGATTGCCGTTCCACATCAACAGGTAATTGGATTCCTCAAATGGAACCCAGCGAGCATCCACATAGGTGGCGCCCAAGTCTTTTATGCGTTCGATGTGTTGTTTGATCTTGTCCAGCATTCCATCTCTCCTTTTTCTGATGTTCGGATGAGCAGGTTTTTCGTGAGAGGTGCCTGTCCAGGGTGGTGAACTCCAGAGCAATATTATACTGTCAAATCATATTTTTCCCTCGGCGCCTTCAGCCAGGTTTTTCACGGTATAATTTGGCGGTCAAATGTTATTGACTCTTCTTTTCTTTAGGGTATAATACCCGCCGCACGGCCGACTAGCTCAATGGCAGAGCAGTTGCCTCTTAAGCAATTGGTTCGGGGTTCAAGTCCCCGGTCGGTCAC
>JADGQD010000017.1 GCA_017882065.1 Anaerolineales bacterium
TCGCCCCACACCGCACTGACCAGTTGATGCCGGTCCACCACCTGTCCCTGATGGTCAGAGAGCACCCGCAGCACGTGGAACTGCAAGGCTGAAAGCGGCGGTTCAATCACCTGGTTGTCCACCCACACTCTCCGGGAGCGCAGATCCAATCGCAGGCGCCCGGAAGCATCTTCGAAGTCCGACAACGGGACGGTCGCATCGGAAGTCAGGTAGAGAAACTGCTGGGCCAGCGCAATCTGCACCGTGTCCCCATCCTGCAAAGTTACCTGTCCCACCACTGGGGTCCCATTTCGATGTACGCCGTTTTTGCTGCCCAAATCTTCGAGAACAATCCCTTCGAGCGTTGGCGTCAGGCGGGCATGTAAATGCGAAACCTGCCTATCCGGAATGACCACTTCACAGGTCAACTCACGCCCGATAGTGAGTATCTTATTAAGAACCCAACGCTCGCCTTTCAGCGGGCCGGTTTGTCCAATCAATAATGGGGCTTCTTCCAAGTTCCTGTCCATACGCAATCACTCCTGGAGAAGTTGATTATACAACAGGACACCAAAAGACGCTTATAATATAACAAATTGCAAACGGAAGCGCAACGCTTGTCAAACGACGCCGAAACTCCTGCCAGCGTTGCGCCGCCTAATTTCTTGTTCGCTGCGAATCGGACCGATATGCCTGTCGCGCTAAAAACCGGAGAGGTGCTGCGCGGCCGTTATCGCATTCGCGAGCGCATTGGTCAGGGAGGCATGGGTAATATCTACCTGGCCGACGACCTGCGTCTGGAAGGACGCCGTTGTGCGCTCAAAGAAGTCGAACACGACCGTACTGTACCTGCCAAACTGCTCAAGGAGGCTCGTCAGCAATTCCTGCACGAAGCCACTGTTTTGGCGCGCCTGGACCATCCCAACTTGCCCAAAGTCTCAGACTTCTTCTCCATCGGCCCGCGCGACTACCTGGTTATGGATTACATCCCCGGCAAAGATTTGCGCCTCCGGATACTGGATGCCAAGCAGAGCAACACCTTCCTGGCTGAAGAAGATGTGCTCGGCTGGGCCAACCAACTTGCCGATGCCCTGACCTATCTTCATAACCAGACCCCGCCGCTCGTCCACAGGGACGTGAAACCATCCAACATGAAGATCACCCCCAACGGCCTGCTCAAGCTCGTGGACTTTGGCCTGGTCAAAGCCCTTCTCCCGGATGAAATGACCATTACCGTCATCCAGGGACGCGGAACCGCCCTCTACACGCCGCTTGAACAATACGGCGGCGACGGTCTTCACACCGACGTCCGCAGCGATATTTACGCCTTCGGCTGCACCCTCTACCATCTGTTGACAAATAACCCGCCAACCGACGCCCGGGACCGCTTTTTACGCCCCACCAGCCTGCCTGCGCCACGCAAACTCAACCCAGCCCTCAGCCCCCGCTCCGAACGCGCCATCCTGTGGGCTATGGAACTGCACCCCAATGATCGCCCAGCGACAGCAGAGGATCTCCGTCAATTTTTGAATGGAACGCGCGAACTACCTCCTCGTCCGCAAGGACAAGTGCGCGCACAGAATTCGCTTCTCCAATTTTATAAAGGGAAACCAGAGCAGGTTTTGCTCTGGGTATCGGCTGGCCTGTTGATCGTCAGTCTGGTTGCTTCGTTGATCCCGTAGATAGTCGCCGCCAGGCATAAGCGGATCCAAAACCAACCGCCGCGCCCAGTAAGACAACCCCCATCATCCCCAGCCATCCACGTCTTTGAAGATAAACCGCCGCGCCTGGCAGGCGCACGGCCAGATAAGTATACGCCAGTAACCCGCCAGCGACAATACACAATGCCCAGCGCACCCCCCAGCGCGTAGCGATATACCGCTTGCCAAGCCAGTAAGCAAGAATGCCCAGTCCCCCCAGGATAAGCATCATTCCAAACCAACCGCCCAGGCCCGGATACCCCTGTGCCAAAGGTGAGGAAGGTTCCACATCTGGGGTGACGATGGCTTCCAGTGTAGGCGTTAAACTAATGTTTGGAGTCGGGGCAACGATTGTCACACTGAGGCCTTCGCCAGAAGCATCCAATTGCATGACCTCCGAGGTTAGCGCAGGATCACTTTCTGCGCGGATTTCAATCAGTCCGGGACGGTCAATGCTGAACGACGCTCTTGCCAAGCCCTGAAGCGTGACTGCATTAATCTGCTGGACAACTCCCCCCTCCCCGCTCAACGAAATGTTGAAGCGTACACCCGTCCCATCCGGGACAGGGTGACCGTTATGATCAAGAATGACGCTTGTCCGTACCGATACGGTATCGCCGACACGGAAAGATGGTGTGGGAGTCGCATCGGGTGTAGCCGAGGCCGTTGAAGCAGACACAGGTGACAGATCCATAGAGAGCCCGATGACTTGATTCGGGTCGGGGGTGGTCGCAATGAAAAGGTCATATCCGATCCCTGCTACTGAAACAGGCAACGAACCCGCCGTAGAAAGTTCCCGGAAAAGCAGACGCGCTGCCACTTCCACAAACGGTGCGGATTTGCTGTAAAGACTATAATAGGCTGTCAACTTGGAAATATCGGTGGCATCGAGATAATACGGGGCATTGAAAGCAAACACGACAACCTGTTTATCGCGCAGCAAGTCCTGCCGCTCGGAAAGGAATCGGCGCAGGAGCGTCGTCTGGGACTCGGCGGGTTCGGCATCCAGCATATTGATAATCACCCATTTCGCCTGGCGCAATGAGCCTTCCAAGGGTGAGTCGCCCGCCGCGACATTCAGGATGGCCTCCAAACTTGTAAGAGGGTAGGAAATCAGACGGTTGGCTTGCTCCTGCCCACCAGCCTTGGGACCGTAGAGACGCAGGATCACATTTTGCAGAGCATCTACCGATAACATAGATTCCTCATCACAAGTGCTGCACTGTCTTCCACTTCGAGTGTCGGTCAGAAAAACAATCCGGTCCCCCCCCACAGGAGGCGATGGGAGGACAGTATCCAGGTCCGGCATATTCGGGCTGACCAGGGTGGCAGACTCACGGGCAACTTCAAAGGTCACAGCCTGCGAATGCCCTAAAATTGCCAGTCCCTCTGATGGCGGGATAACCACTACCGGTTCAAAATCGCTGTATGTGCGATATTTGGCAGTCAGGATGCGAACGACCGCATCATCCACGCGCTGGGCAAAGGCCGGGTCTTCACGATATTTTTGATTGAAGAACTCAATCGCTCTGACAACAGTCGTGTAATTATCCGGCGCGTCACTGGAAACAATATTTCCCATGAAGAGCAGGTCGTTCCCGGCCAGGAAAGCATCTCGCGCCACCAGCCGGGCCATAAAGGATTGCCCGCCCGGATCATAGAATCGGCGCACCGTCTGGCTGCCGAGGTCGTCGCTAACCATCAACCCTCCCGCCGCGCGCCAGGTGGCGAAGGCCGGTAGAGACAGGATCTGTGAAAGCGCTTGCGAGTCAAAACTGACCGGGCGCGTGGTCGAGCGGATGTTGCCTTGAAAACCCTGGTAACGGATGTGGGAGACCAGCAGACCATCAGCAGTACTCTCTGGAGTAGCCGCATTTCCCGTAACGGAGAAAAATGGAGCCAATTCAATTTGCTTCAATTGCTCAAGCGACTTGCGGACCGTAGCCGGTTCTTCTCCCGCGGGACGGTCGGCGCTGCCACGGCCGGGGAAGTGGTCAGCGATAACCGTCAACCGCCCATTGCTTCCGGTATGCAAACCAGTAATATAGGCACTCCCCATCGCCCCTACCCAATACGGATCGCCACCGAAAGCGCTCGCACCCAGTCCATTCCCCAGCGTGGATCCGGGTGATTCGAGTACATCCAGCGAAGGGCCAAAATACAGGTTAAACCCAATGCCGGAAAGTTCCTGTCCGGCAACCGCGCCGACTTGTTCAGCCAGTGCCGGATTCCAGGTCGCGCCGAGTGCCATCAAATCTGGCAGAGGCGTCAGACCGTTGAGGATCTGGTCATTGGGATAGCCATCACCATCCTGGGAAACGCCAATAAAGAGGGGGATGTAATTAGCCGGGGCGGAGGTGGGCGTCGGTGCAGGAGTGGGTGTGCCGGTGTCTATGCCAGCGGGCAGGGCTTGCGAGGCCTGCCATTCGGCAGACTGCAATTGGGTAATCAACTGGTAGGCAACTGAAACGGTATCGGGGGCAGCCACAAAATTGTCATTGCCGGCCAGCAACACCACACCCCCGGCATGGTAACTGGCAATCAAGTCATAAATCTGGGAGTTCTGGTCCGCAGTAGAACCAGTGAAGGTCACCAAAAAGAGTTGCCCCACCCGTTCTTCCGGCGTCATCTTCGCAAGCATTTGACGGGCGTTCACGGTCGGGTCACTACTCTGGAACGAACCTGACACGCGCGCAGCGACCGTCGGGCTAAAGGACAACGCCAACGACACCAATAAAAAGATGGATAGAAAACGGCGAAGGATCATTTTGAATCAAACCGGTAACATAGTACTTTTTGGTATGTGTGGAGTGATGCGTATTGCAGTCTGATCAAGCGACTCCGATGGGATTAATTGCCTCTCCCAAGCAGACGGAGCACCAGCGCCGGGTCATCGGTAATGATACCGTCCACGCCCAAACCAATTATACGCTTGACATCCGCTTCGGTAGTGACCGTCCAGGCGTTGACCCGTTTCCCAGCCGCGTGGATACGGTCAACCAGCCCGGCATTCACGTCCGTCATGTACGGATTCAGGGCAGTGTAATCGCCACGCCAACCTAAGGTGCGGCCCCACAAGCCCATCAGACCGGGAAATGTCAAGAGTCCGCGCGGGACCTCGGGCAGGAGCAGGCATGCCTTCTGCAGGTTGTGGGCGAAAAAAGACGAGAAGAGCACCCGGCTTTGCATTCCGTGTTTTTTGACCAGTTCCACCACTTTCGGCACAAGCGCATCGTTCGGAGTGGAATAGTTGGTCAATTCGACATTCATGTAAATACGTTTGCCGATCGTTTCGAAGACCTCATCGAGAGCAGGAATTCTTTCGCCAGGGTACTGCCCGGGAAACTGCACACCGGCTTCCAGTTCCCGTAGCACCGCGAGGGGAAGTTTGGCAGCGTTCCCGGTCCCGTTTGTCGTGCGGTCCACCGTCTGGTCATGGAGGACGATAACCTGACCGTCCGCCGTTAATTTAACGTCGAACTCAACGGCATCCGCACCCTTTTCGGCTGCCTGCTTGAAAGCAGACAAAGTATTTTCCGGGGCATAAGCTTTATCGCCGCGATGAGCAATAACAACAGGGGACGCCAAATCGGTCCACATTTTAGATGTCCACGAAGTAAGCTTGCGAGGCGCGGTCAATCATTTCCGTCGTCATCGCCGGTTCGGCGGAAAGATAGCGGGCGATATCGAGAATCTGGTCACATAGGTCACGCGGATGGGAGGCTCGCATTTTTCGATTTCGCTTGATGTAGTACTCCTGCAATAGATAGGCCAACCCCTCGTCGTTGTATGGAATGCCCTTCAGCTGGGACACACGCTGAAATATTTCGCGATAATCCTCAAAAGAAGGATCCGATATTTCAATCTTATGGCGCAGACGGCGCAGAAAGGCTTCGTCCACCAAGTCGCGCGGCGGCAGGTTGGTGGAGAACACCACCAACACATCGAACGGGATTTCGATCTTGCGGCCGGTGTGCAGGGTCAGGTAATCGACGCGGTTTTCGAGCGGGACGATCCAGCGATTGAGCAAATCGCGCGGTCTCACCTGCTGCCTGCCGAAATCGTCGATAAGTAAAATTCCCCCGTTGGCCTTGACCTGGAACGGAGCCTCATAGAATTTGTTCGTATCATCAAAGACGAGATCGAGACCTTCCAAGGTCAGTTCGCCACCGACCATGATGAACGGGCGGCGGATCTTGACCCAGCGCGGGTCGCGCCGTACGGTTGTGCGCAGGCTGCCGTTTCCAATCGGTTGGGAATCCGAATCGGGCGCCAGTTGGTGGTTCACCGAGTCATAGAGTTTGACAATCTGCCCATCCAGATAAAGTGCATATGGAATGTACATCATCTGGCTCAAAACGAGATTGCCAAACGCTTTTGCCACGCTAGTCTTGCCGTTACCGGGAGGCCCATAGAGAAATATTGACGTGCCGGAGTTCAGCGCTGGGCCAAGCCGCTGGAAAGTAGTCTCGGAAAGGACCAACTGGGAAAGAATCTGGCGCATTGTCCGGCTGTTGATTGCCACACGCCCGCGGCTCTGGTGGCGGATGGATTCGTTATAAACTTCTATCGGGACAGGTGCCGGGCCTGCATACTGGCTGCGCTCCAGGGCCTCTCTGGCGCGGACGATACCCGCACCGGTGATGGCATATTGATAGGAACCTTCCCCCAATCCCATTTGCGAGGATTTGACCTCGATGAGTTTCTCGCGTTTTAGCGTTTCGAGAATCTGATCAACTATCCCCACAAAAGGCAGGGATATCACCTCGGCAGCCTTAAAGCCTGTAAGATAGCCTTGAAAATAAAAAATCTTTAACGCCAAATCCTGCAACCAGAGCAACGACAAGCCAGTATCTTCCAACTTGATCATCGGCGGAGGAACAAATGAAGCGCCCTGGATAACGGATTCAGTTCTTGGCAAAGCAGTCATAGCGGCCTCCCGATTGAGAATACAGATGAATTATAGCACGCTGATTTTCTTACAGGGTTACATTTCGTTTATAATTGGTCCATGACACTTTCGGTAATTATCCCAATTTTTAACGAAATTAAAACCCTCAACACGATCTTGGAACGCGTCCTGGCGACCGAACTCGCCGACGAGATCCTTCTCATAGACGATGGTTCTACGGACGGGACCCGTGAACTGCTCGCAACGTTGGAAGGCCGCCAGGGTATTCGGGTGATTCACCACGCACAGAACCAGGGCAAAGGTGGGGCGGTCCGTACCGGCATCTCCGCTGCAACCGGTGATGTGATACTCATCCAGGATGCGGACCTGGAGTACGATCCGCGCGATTATCATGCGCTGCTCAAACCCATCGAGGAGGGCAAAGCAGATGTAGTCTACGGATCTCGTTTCCTGGGTGGACCACACAGGGTAACCATGTTCTGGCACATGCTCGCCAACAAATTACTCACCCTTACGACCAATCTGCTATATGACACCATCCTGAGCGATATGGAAACCGGTTACAAAGTGTTCCGCCGTGAAGTGTTGGAAAAAATCAAACTTCGCGCTAACCGCTTCGACTTCGAACCGGAATTCACTGCCAAGATTCTCAAACAGAAGGTGCGCATCTACGAAGTGCCAATCTCCTTCAACCCACGTAATTACGCTGAAGGCAAGAAAATTAGGTTGAAAGATGCTTTTGAGGCTGTCTGGGCTTTGCTCAAATACAGATTCGTTGATTGATATGCAAAAGACATCGGTTCCCTTATTAATCTAAGGGAGCCGATTTTTCATTGGCCCTCACTCCAATATCTAAGAAGCAATTTCTCCTGCAGTGATTGGAAAGGCCAGGCGCATCAAGGACCTCTAGCTATTCCTGAACCCCCGCCAATAAGGGCAGTCCAGTCGGCTTGACATCTTTCAGATTAAGTTGCAAATATGACCGTCCATTGAATTCGTTGGATTCGAAGGTATACAACACATCCACCCGTAGCGGCAGTTCGGACCGGAGATGACCGAGACGGAAACCAATCGCGTCGAAAGTGACGCGGCCATCGGTAACCACCAGCTTTAAGTGTTTACTTTCCGCCCCGACCGTACGCGAATTGGTGATACGCACATCCCTGCTGACAAAAACCGCTTCCGGATTGCCATAACCAGTCGGCTGGAGATATTCCAGGTGTTTGAGCAACTCCGGCTTCAGATCCGAAAGCGGGACCTCGGTATCTGCGGTCAATGTTTGGCGCAAATCTCGATCTCTCAGCTGTTCCATCGCCAGAGATTTCAGTCGTGCCTTGAGAGCTTCCAGGTTCTCGTTGCGGACTGTGAATCCCGCTGCGGCGGCATGTCCGCCATGACGGATCAGTAAATCCTTGCACTGATCAAGGGCTTTGGTGATATGGAATTCCGGGATGGAACGACATGAACAGCGCGTGGTCTCGGCAGAAATCTGACCAACCACGGCTGGACGGTAATAGGTCTCGACCAGGCGCGCCGCAGCCAGACCAACAACACCGGCATTGAAATCAGGGTGGACGGCAAAAAACAAATCCGCTGTCGGATCGTCGGCCAGGGCTATCGCCTCGGCTTCCGCTTGAATCTTGCGGGTGATCTCCTGTCGCTGATGGTTTTGAACATTCAGTTGCTGCGCCAGGTCACCGGCAATCTTGACATCCGTGGTGGTCAGTAAATCAAATGCCGCCAGCGCTGATTCCAGCCGCCCGGCCGCGTTTAGGCGCGGTCCAAGTGTGAAACCGATGCTCGTTGCTGTGATGCGGGACAGCGGCAGATCCGACACTGCCGCAAGAGAGAATAATCCCTGTCGCTTTGTCTCGCATAGTTTTTGCAGTCCCTTGCGGACTAGAATCCGGTTCTCGCCCACTAATGGAGCCAGGTCGGCAACCGTTCCCAACGCAACCAGGTCAAGCAGATCATCTGCTTGAAACCCTTCTTCAGGTGTCCCTATAGAATCCAAAAGAGCCTGCACGATCTTATAAGCCACCCCCACTCCAGCCAAATCCTTATCAGGATATAAATCGCCAACCTGTTTGGGATTGATAACGGCAAAAGCCAGGGGTAGGTCGCCCTCCGCTGGCTGGTGGTGGTCGGAGATGATCAGGTCAAGACCGATAGCCCGGGCGTGAGAGGTCTCGTCGGGCGAACGGATACCGCAGTCCACGCTGATGACCAGCTTAACGCCGTCTGCCTGAAGAGCAGAGAGCGCCTCTTTGTTCAAACCGTAGCCTTCGTCGAAACGGTTGGGGATGTAGCCGCGTACATTCCCGCCCAAGGCACGCAGAGCCTGCACGAGTAATGCTGTGGCGGTGACCCCATCTACATCGTAATCGCCATAGATGGCAATTGGCTCATTATGATCGAGAGCATAACGCACACGTTCCACAGTAGTCATGATGCCGGTCATCTGGAACGGTGAAGGGTCGAAATTCGCTTCAGCGCGCAGGTAGGCCCGCGCGGTCGCGTCCGTGGCATAACCACGGTTAAACAATACCTGCCGCATGATCGGCGAAAAAGCAGCCAAGGCTTCATTCGCCTGCGGCGTGACAGTAGCAGAAACAAGCCAGCGTTTTCCTAGGTTTAATCCCATTTGAGTAGTGTGTCCCGCCAATTCAGCGACCTGAACAACTCGGTCTAGTTGAATATCTTCTTGACTTGATAGATTCCGGTCACCAGTTTATCCACTTCTTCCTTTACGCTGTAGATGTAAAAGCTGGCACGTGTGGTGGCAGTAATCCCAAACTTCTCATGCAGCGGCTGGGCGCAATGATGACCGGCGCGCACCGCCACACCATAGTGGTCCAGGATTTGGGCCACATCATGGGGATGGACGCCTTCCAATGTAAACGCGGCAACGCCGCCCTTCTTTTCGGCAGCCGGACCCAGAACCCGCACGCCGGGGATTTCTTCCAGACGTTCCAACACGTAAGTGATCATCTCATGCTCGTGCGCTGCCACAGCGTCCATTCCAACCCCGGTCAGGTATCCCACCGCCGCGCCGAATCCAACCGCCTCGGCGATGGCCGGCGTCCCGGCCTCGAACTTATGCGGGATGTCATTCGGTGAAAACGAGCGCAGGTGGACGGTCTTGATCATGTCACCGCCGCCCAGGAATGGGGGCATGGCCTCGAGCAATTTGGCCTTCGCATACAGCGCACCGATGCCGGTCGGACCAAGCATCTTGTGCGCCGAAAAAGCCAGGAAATCCACATTGAGAGTCTGCACGTCCAATGGCAGATGTGGCACAGACTGCGCACCGTCCACGAGAGCCAGTGCCCCAGCTTCGTGCGCCAAGTGGATCATCTCCGCCGCAGGATTAATCGTTCCCAGGACGTTGGACATACCGCTAAACGCGACCAGTTTCGGGGTCCGCGCAAGAAGCGAGCGGTAAACATCCAGGTCAAGCAAACCTTCACCCGTCACCGGGATGAATTCCAGTTTTATGCCGCGTTCCGCTGCCAGTTGCAACCAGGGTACAAGATTGGAGTGGTGTTCCATTTCGGTCAGGATGACCACATCCCCGGATTTCAGGTTGGCACGCGCCCAGGTATATACCACAAGATTGATGGACTCGGTCGCATTGCGAGTGAAGATAATCTCTCTCGACGACGAGGCATGAATGAAATCCGCCACCTGCTGACGGGCCTGTTCGTACATAGCTGTGGCTTCTTCAGCCAAAGTATGTACGCCGCGGTGGATATTGGCGTTGTTGTGGCGATAGAACTCGTCCATCGCCTGGAGTACGGCGAGGGGTTTTTGTGTAGTCGCCGTGGAGTCCAGATAGACGAGTGAAACGCCGGGTCGAACTTCGCGACCCAGGATGGGGAAATCCTTGCGAATGGTGTTGGTGTCGAGGGACATATTTGTCAACGATGTTAATATTCGAGAATTTCTTTGCTGCCGAGTTTTTTCTGCGTACCGGACGGGCGGATATGCTCCGATGTAATCGGATACCATAGTATCTTGTCCGGAACCATCCAGCCGTCGGTCAGGTACACGTTAGAGCGGAATTGAACTGCGACCATTTTATTATCCACCTGAACGACTATGCCTTTCAGCCAGCCGCGCACGCGCTCGCTGCTCTTTTCGTGGTCGCAAAATACTTCCACAGTATCGCCTACTTCGAAACTGTGTTCTAAGCCGGGTGAACGCATAAATGCGAATTGTGCCATCGGTCCTCCCCGAGAACCTTTCTTTTGTTTCTTATTGTAGCTATGAGTACGATCGTTGGCAAGCACCTTGGCGGTCATTGGGTGGCCGTCTTTTCATGGATCGCCTGCTGGAAGCGGGCGCGTACACCTTCAAAGGGAATGCGTTGCATAATGGGGTCGAAGAATCCTTCCACGAGGAGCCGTTCGGCTTCCTTTTCAGGAATGCCGCGCGACTTAAGATAGAATAGGGGTTCCTGTTCAAGTTTGCCGACCGTCGCTCCGTGGGTACAGCGAACATCGTCGGCAAGAATTTCCAGTCCCGGGATGGAGTCAGCCCGCGCGTTCGAGCTGAGTACGAGATTGCGGTTGGCCTGGTAGCCATCCGCCTTTGCAGCACCAACGGCGACGTAAATCATGCCTTGCCAGACGGAGCGACTATGCCCTTTCAGAGCACCTTTGAAAAGCAGATCGCTGGTGGTGTGCGGAGCCAGGTGGTTCTGCTGGGTATCATGGTCGAGGTGCTGGAACCCGTCAGTGAAATAAAAACCGGACATGCGGCCGGTCGCGCCTTCCCCGACCAGGTTCAACTCTGAGAAGTTTTTCGTCAGGCGCGAGCCGATTGCTCCAAAAATCCAGTCAAGAGTGCCGTCGTGACCCACGCTGACGCGTTCGTGGGAAAAATTCCAGACGTGCCGTCCCCACGACTGTAATTCGACAAATTGCATTGAAGCGTTATCACTGACCTTTATCTCAACGATTCCGGCATGGAGCGTCGACCCGTTTTCGTTCGGTGAGGCTGCCTCGTGAACATAGGTCACCGACGCGCCCTCATCCACCCAAACCAGGATATGCGAAAGATACGCCAAATCCACACCAGGGCCCCAAAGCAGGCTGTTCAGCGGCTGCTCAACGGTGATCCCTTTTGGAATGTAGAGTACCACACCGTTCTGGGCGAGCGCCCCGGCCAGCGCGGCAAATTTACCTTCTTCCGGACTGACGGTCTGCCCGGTCATCCTGGCTACCAGTTCCGGGTTTTCGCGTTCGGCGGTCTGCATGTCAGTAAAGATGATGCCTTTTTTAGTCAGCTCAGGGCTGAGGTAAGGTTTCGCACCGCCGGGCAAAAGGACAACTTGTCCACCAGGTTTGTCAGCAGTCAGCGGCTTGAGTAAGTCTGCCGGAACAGGTGCGAGCTCCCGGAACGCTCCTTCAGTGGGCAGGTGGACCGTATCGGCAGGTAATTCACGCAGATCTGTCCGCCGCCAGGCTTCCTCGGTCATGGTCGGCAGGGACAAGCGGTTGAATATCTGCCAGGCTTTCTGCCGATAATCAGCCAGAACGCCTGAGGCTGGAACCATCCCGGCAGTGAAGACAAAGGTTTTTGCCGGGGTTCCGATACGGCGGGTGCGAGCGACAACGACTTTCGGTTTCTCTTCCATGTCAACCCACCGAACCTTCCATTTGAATCTGAATAAGCCGGTTCATCTCGACGGCATATTCCATCGGTAATTCTTTCACCAGCGGCTCGATAAAGCCGGAGACAACCATCGTAGTGGCTTCTTCCTGGCTCATGCCGCGGCTCATCAAGTAGAACAACTGCTCCTCGCCCACTTTTGAGACGGAGGCCTCGTGCCCGATGTTGACATCACTCTCGTCAATTTCGATGTACGGATAGGTGTCCGAACGAGACTGCGGGTCAAGGATGAGCGCATCGCAAGTGGCGTTGGACCGGACACCGGTCGCACCCTTATACACCTTGAGAAGGCCGCGGTACGAGGAACGCCCGCCGCCTTTCGAGATGGACTTGGAAATAATTTTGCTGGTAGTATTCGGGGCAAAATGCACCATCTTCGATCCGGCATCCTGATGTTGACCAGGACCGGCAAATGCCATCGAAAGCATTTCGCCATGTGCGCCCGGTTCCATCAAATAACAGGATGGATATTTCATCGTGACCTTGGATCCGAGGTTGGCATCCACCCACTCGTGGGTGGCGTTTGCATATACCTTGGCCCGTTGAGTCACCAGGTTGTAGACGTTGGTGGACCAATTCTGGATCGTGCTGTAGCGCGAGCGCGCGCCTTTCTTCACGATAATTTCGATAACACCAGAATGGAATGAGTCAGTGGTGTATTGGGGAGCCGTGCAGCCCTCCACGTAATGTACCTGTGCGCCTTCATCTACGATGATGAGCGAGCGCTCGAACTGGCCGACGTTGGCTGTGTTCAGGCGGAAGTAGGCCTGCAGGGGCAGGTCCACCTTGACGCCTTTCGGCACGTAAACAAACGATCCACCCGACCAGACAGCCGAGTTGAGCGCGGCGAACTTGTTATCTTCAATCGGGATGACCGTGCTGAAGTATTCGCGGAACAGTTCCGGGTGCTGGCGCAAACCGTCTTCGATGGAAAGGAAAATAACGCCCTGTTTTTCAAGGTGCTCGAGGATGGAGTGATATACCATCTCGGATTCATATTGTGCACCCACCCCCGCCAGGAACTTACGCTCGGCTTCAGGGATTCCCAACTTGTCAAAGGTGTTCTTGATGGTATCCGGAACATCATCCCAGGAGTCTTTGGAGCCTTCGGTCGGTTTGACGTAATAGAAGATATTACCCAGGTCAAGGCCGGAAATGTCCGCGCCCCAGGTGGGCATGGGCCGCGCCAGGAAATGTGCGAACCCCTTCAAGCGGAAGTCGAGCATCCACTGCGGCTCGCCCTTCATGCGCGAGATATTTTCCACCACCTCCCTGCTCAAGCCTCTCTGCGACTTGAAAACGTAATTCTCCGCATCGTGGAACCCGTATTTATATTGTCCAATCCCTTCCAACATCTTGGATTCTTCACTCATAGTGTTTCACCACAAATAAACACCGATAAATCAGGCCGGGGTCTCTTCGTACTTTTCGCGCACCCAATCGTAACCGCGTTCTTCCAGTTGCAACGCCAAGTCCGGGCCGCCGGATTCGACGATCTTCCCGCCCAGCATGATATGGACGAACTGCGGCTTGATGTAGTTAAGCAGCCTTTGATAATGCGTGATGATTAGCACGCCGAGTTCCGGTCCGGAGAGTGCGTTGACGCTCTCTGCAACGATGCGCAGCGCATCAATGTCCAGACCTGAATCAGTCTCATCCAAAATCGCGATTTCCGGCTTGAGGGTTGCCATCTGCAAAATCTCAGCGCGCTTCTTCTCGCCACCGGAGAAACCATCGTTCAGGTAACGCCCGGCGAAAGCTGAGTCCATCTTGAGCAGTTCCATCTTCTCTTTGAGCATTTTGCGGAACTCCAGGATGGGCATACCCTTATCTTCGTGATTGACCACGCGGCGGCGGGAATTGACCGCCGAACGCAGGAAATTCGCCACCGTCACGCCCGGGATGGCGACCGGGTACTGGAAAGCCAGGAACAACCCCAGACGGGAACGTTCGTCAACGGCAAGTTCAAGGAGATTCTTACCCTTAAACCAGATTTCCCCACCCGTCACCGTGTAGGATGGGTGTCCCATCAGCGTGTACGCCAGCGTGGACTTGCCCGTCCCATTGGGCCCCATGATAGCATGGATTTCGCCCTGCTTTAATGTCAGGTCAACACCATTGAGGATTTCCTTTTGCTCGATGCTGACGTGAAGGTTTTTGATAACTAATTCTGACATGAAAGACTCCTGATACGATCCTTTACAATGACTTCGGGATTATAGCACTCCGAAATGGATATGTCAATATTTATATTAATTATCTAGTATATTGACAAGACGAAACAGGACTGTTATACTTTTATTCAGCCAAACGAGGTAATGATGAATAGCACACGCGATCGAATCTTACAAACCCTCCTGCGCCAGCCGCGCACAACCATCAACGCTCTAGCCGAGGCGGTTGGGATTAACCCTATCTCGGTGCGCCACCATCTGACTAATTTACAGGTCGAGGGTCTGGTTAGTAACGAAGAAGAACGTCATGGGGTCGGGCGGCCGCGTCTGGTCTATTTCCTCACCGAGGCCGGCACCGAGCGCTTCCCCACTCGTTACCTGCGCCTCACCTCGCGCCTGCTTGACCAGTTGAAATCTACCATGCCGGAGCCGATGGTCGGCAAGCTGTTCTCGCAAATGGCAAGCGATATGGCCAAAGATTACACCGACCAGATGAAGGGACTGAGCATGGAAGAACGGCTCGACCTGACCAAAATCCTGCTGGCTGAAGAAGGCTTTACTGTGGAGTGGGAAAAAGCCGGCAACCAATATCAAATTCACGAGATTACCTGCCCTTATTTGCGCATTGGCCAGAGTCACCCCGAAGTATGTACCGTTGATCAGACACTCATCTCCAAGATGCTGGCCGTCCCAGCAGAGAAAGTCCAGTGCATCCTGAGCGGCGACGCACATTGCACCTATGTCGTCCAGGCGGAGGCGATGACAAAATGAGCGAAGAAGCTCCTGTCAATCCCATCCATTGGGACATCCACGATACACACCCGGAACTCGTGCCTGTGCTGCGCAACAAACTTGCCGAAGTGATGGACCCGGAGATTATGCTAAATGTTCTTCAGTTGGGACTTGTCCGCAAAGTGAGTATCGAGAACGGCGAAGCAAAACTGTACGTGCTGTTGACCACACCCTTCTGTCCGTATGGCCCGGCCATGCTGGAAATGATCAAACAAAAAGCCCAGGAGGGAATGGGGATGTCCGTTGCCATAGAACTGGGCTTTGAGCCGTGGGATTTTTCCCTGATGGAAGATCCCGGTGCGCTTGACTGGGGAATGTACACATGATTCCAAAACTGCGGACGAAACGTCCGTAAGTTTTATTCAATCGCAGTCTGGTCTGTTAGCCAAAGCTGGGACATCGCTGGAACAATAATAAATATTTGTGCTATAATTATTTTGTATGGCTGAATACATAAAAGAAATGTCACCTGAAGAAGAAGCAGTTTACCGAGCCACCCTTCGCAAACAACGCTGGATCATGGCAGGCATCATTATTGCGGTGATTCTTGTTCTGGCGGTAATTGTTGTGGCAATCATTGCACTGACGAAGTATCCTGATGTGGCGACAAACGTCCGCGACATTTTCATCATCTTCATGGCATTTGAGTCGCTGATCATCGGAGCAGCCCTCGTGGTGCTCGTTATCCAAATTGCCAGTCTGATTAATTTGCTGCAAAACGAAGTCAAGCCCATCCTGCAATCCACCAGCGAAACTGTTAACACGTTGCGCGGCACAACCGAGTTCTTGAGCGAGAATCTGGTTGAACCGGTGATCAAACTCAATTCTTATTTGGCCGGACTACGGAAATTTTTCGACATATTCGGCAGTAAAAAATAAGTTCATCCAAAAACCACCTTATCAAAAAGGAGATATAAAATGTCTGATCATGATGATTTTGGAGCGTTCCTGATTGGTTTCGTTGTCGGCGGTGTAGCGGGTGCCGTTGCTGCCCTGCTCCTTGCCCCTCAATCCGGCGAAGAAACACGCGCGCTCATCAAAGATAAAAGTATCGAATTGCGCGACAAGGCCACCGAACAGGCCGAAATGGTTGCATCTAGAGCGAACGAATTCGCTGACGAGGCCAGGACCCGCGGTAAGGAAGCCATCGAGAACGTCAAGAAGACTGTCGCTCGCAAGCGCCCAGCCGCCTCAACTGGCGAGTAATACATCACGATTTGTTACAAGGGTTTGAACTTGAATGGTCAAAACCCTTATTTTGTTTGTACAATAGAGGCTGATTTTCTATGAAGTAGAAAATCGGTCTCTAATTTTATTGACAGAATGTTCCTCTTTTGTTAAACTCATAGCCATTAAGGAAATCTTTAATGGCTATGTTTCCTATCCAGCCCCTGCGATCATTCGAACAACTCAAACTGCTGGCGGACCCGCGCCGGCTTGCCATTTTACGGCAGTTGATGTCGGGCCCCGCCTCGCTGACTGTGCTGGGAAAAGCTCTCGGCGAGCACCCGGCTTGGGTGCGGCACCATCTCAAAAAGTTGGAAGCCGCCGGTTTGGTCGAACTGGTTGAGACGCGCATCCAATCCGGCGTGGTGGAAAAGTTCTACCGCGCCCGCGCCAGCGGTTATCTGGTACAGGAACTTATCCTGCCGGAAAACCCGGCTCGACCGGTGATCGTATTCTCGGGCAGTCATGACCTGGCGGTGGAACTACTTGCCAACGAACTCTCCGACCACCTCGACGTACTCACCCTCCCCGTCGGCTCATTGGACGGGCTGGTCACCTTGCGTCAGAACCTGTGCAATCTATCCGGCACACATCTGCTCGACCCAAGCGGTGAGTATAACCTGCCCTTTATCCGTCATTTTTTCCCTGACCGGGCGATGCAAGTCGTCATCCTGGCCCACCGTGAACAGGGCCTGATGACATTGGCCGGCAACCCCAAATCAATCCTTTCGCTGGTCGACCTAGCTCGTCCAGATGTTACCTTTATCAACCGCAACCCCGGTTCCGGGACACGCCTCTGGCTCGACCGCCAGTTACAGGCACAGGGCATACCCACCGAAAGTATCCATGGTTACGGGAATACCATCATCACTCACACAGAGTGTGCGCACCTGGTCCAAACCGGCAATGCTGATGTAGCCCTCGGTTTGCGGGCTGCTGCCCGTCAGTTTGGGTTGGACTTCCTCCCCCTTTTCCACGAACGTTACGATATTGTTTTTTCGCAAGAACAGAGCACGCTACTCTCTCCGCTCCTTGATACATTACAGACCAGTGCTTTCCGCAGGGGCATCGAAAG
>JADGQD010000125.1 GCA_017882065.1 Anaerolineales bacterium
CAACAATATGCAATTAGTGGTTGGTAAAAGGCGATAAAAAACCCCGACCAGAGGGGCCGAGGCTCGTCCTGAGCATTATCGAAAGAATTCGGCGTGCGGGCTGTATTCTATCAGATTGTGCGGAATTTTGGCAGGGGAACGAAAGATGAACCGAGGACTTTCACTTGCGAGGTTTTTGGAGCAGCCAGGAAAATGCCAGCGGGTCGATCTCAGGCTGGCACTACGAGCAGTGTCATCACGGAGATAAAATGCGCCAGCGCACCCAGTAAAACAAAGATGTGCCAGACTTCGTGAAAGCCAAACTTCCCTGGAACAAAGTTGAAGATTTTCGTAGCATAAATGACAGCCCCCAGCGTGTACATCACGCCACCGACAATCAACCAACCCATGGCGCTGACCGGCAGTGCTGCGCGCATCTGTCCCACCGCGGATACGCACAACCAACCCATCACCACATACACAGCCGCATTCAACCAGCGCGGCGCCTTGAAGTAGAAAATCTTGACCATAATCCCGGCCAGCGCGATGGTCCAGATAATTGCCAGCAGGCCCCAGCGAAAAAATCCAGTGAAGGCATTAATGCAAAAAGGCGTATACGTCCCGGCAATGAGCAAATAGATGGCGGAGTGGTCCAGTTTCCGCAGGGTTTGGAGAATGGCTGGTTTGACCTTCGTCAGGTGATAGGCGGCACTGGCAGAAAATAACGCGATCAGGCTGAGACCGTATACTAAAAGGGAAACGATCTTCGCCGTACCAGACCAGCCGACGACGAGCAAAGCAATCAGACCTAAGAAAGCGGCAATCGCGCCGCCGAGATGGGTCAACCCGTTGACAGGTTCGCGCAATTTGGAGAGCATTGGAATCCTTTTGATGTGATGCGAGGACGTCCTGAGGGGAGCTTAGCAAAGCCGAAGGATGCCCGAGGCAATCTCCTCGCAAATTAGAAGAACGCTTTCAATATTACCCCCTGACCCAGATTCTTGCCTGTCATTTGGCTAACAAGCGGCTATCCCCCACGTACCAGTTCCCGGGTCCAAACAGCCTCGTGGACGAAAGTCCGCGAGGCTGTTTCCGTTTTATCCTTTACGTTCTACGCTTTACGTTCCCTCTTCCCACGAATTCAGATACTTGACCTGTTCAGGTGTCAGCTCGTCAATTTTCACACCCATGGCAGAGAGTTTAATGCGTGCGATCTCGGCGTCCACTTCAGCGGGGACAGAGTAGACTCTCTTCTCCAGTGTTTTGGCGTTCTTGACAATGAACTCGGCCGCCAGAGCCTGGTTGGCAAAAGACATATCCATTACCGAGGCCGGGTGCCCTTCGGCGGAGGCCAGGTTGATGAGCCGGCCCTCGGCCAGGATGTTGATCTTGCGTCCATCTTTTGTCTCGTACTGTTCCACAAATGGGCGGACAAGTTTCGGGTCGCCCCTGGACAACCCCTGGAGTCCGGGGATGTTGATTTCCACGTTGAAGTGACCGGAGTTGGCCACAATCGCGCCATCCTTCATCACTTCGAAATGACGGGTATCCACTACGTTGATGTCGCCGGTCACAGTGCAGAAGATGTCGCCGATCTTCGCCGCCTCCATCATCGGCATGACCTGGAACCCGTCCATGACGGCTTCCAGCGCCTTGAGCGGATCCACCTCGGTGATGATGACCAACGACCCCATGCCGCGCGCCCGCGAGGCCAGGCCGCGTCCGCACCAGCCATAACCCGCCACCACGAAGTTCTTGCCCGCCAGCAGGACATTGGTGGCGCGGATGATGCCGTCCAGTGTGGATTGTCCGGTGCCATAGCGGTTATCAAAGAAGTGCTTGGTCATGGCATCGTTGACAGCGATGACCGGGAATTGGAGCATCCCATCCGCGGCCATGGCGCGCAGGCGGATGACACCGGTGGTGGTTTCTTCGGTGCCGCCGATGATGCCCGGGAGCAATTCACGGCGGTCCTTGTGAATGGTGGAAACCAGGTCGGCGCCATCGTCCATGGTCATGTGGGGTTTGTGATCGAGGGCTGCACTGATGTGTTTGTAGTAGGTCACGTTGTCCTCGCCTTTGATGGCAAAGGTTGGCACCTCGTACATATTGACCAGCGCCGCCGCCACGTCATCCTGGGTGGAAAGCGGGTTGGAGGCGGTCAGGACGAGGTCCGCGCCGCCCGCCACCAGTGTACGCGCCAGACTGGCAGTCTCGCTGGTGACGTGCAGACAGGCCGACAGGCGCACGCCTTTGAGTGGTTTCTCTTTGGCAAACCGCTCACGGATCAGGCGCAGGACGGGCATCTCGCGTTCGGCCCACTCGATACGGCGGCGACCGCCTTCGGCTAGATTGATGTCTTTAATATCAAAGTTGCTCATGGTATCTCCTTCGGTTTAGGTAATTAGGGATCAGGTAATAAGGAATTTTTAAATTCCCTGATTACCTAATCACCTGAGTAACGCATTTAGTTTACCAGCATCTTCAAAATGTTCCCGGAAGCGCTTCACGAACTCGGCGCGGGTATACACATGGTTCTGAGGGCCCTTCTGTTCCAGGCAATAGACCGCCGCCAGCGAGCCGACCTGCCCGCACAGCGTCCAATCCCAGCCACGCGCGTAGCCTGCCAGGAAACCGCCGCGGAAGGCGTCGCCTACGCCGGTCGGGTCCACAATCTGCCGTTCAGGGACGGTCGGGATGAAGACCTGCTCGCCGCCGGTATACAGGTCCGCGCCGTCTTTGCCGCGCGTCACCACCACCACATCGACGTGCTGGAGCATCTGCGCCAAGCCCCAGCCGGTCTTTTGGGCAATCAGTCCGAACTCGTAATCGTTGACAAAGAAGAACTGTGCTCCTTCCATATCGCGTGCCAACTCCGGGCCTTCGAGCCGCAGGATTTGCTGCGAAGGGTCGTACAGGTAGGGAACTTTGGCCTGGCGGCACTCGGCGGCAAACTTGGTCATCGCGTCCGGTGCATTCGGCGAGACGATGATCAGATCGGGGCGGGGCCGGACATGGAGGATGCTCTGCTTCGACGCGACTCCCATCGCCCCCGGATAGAACGAAGCCAATTGCGCATTAGACTGATCGGTGGTGGCAAAGAACGAGGCGGTGAACAGTCCTGGCACGACCACCATCAAGGCCGTGTCTACACCCGCACCTTCGAGGAATGCGCGATAGTCAGCAAAATCCTCACCCACCGTCGCCATCACGCGCGGACGCTCGCCCAGCAACGCCATCGTATAAGCGATATTGGGTGCCACACCGCCGCGCTGGCGGGACATTGAATCGACCAGGAACGACAGGCTGATCCTCTCCAATCGTTCGGGGAGGATTTGCTCCTTGAACAGGCCGGGGAAGGTCATCAGGTAATCGTAGGCGACGGAGCCGGTTAACAAAATATCCATTTCGTTATTCCTTCTAGAGGCGATCCTTGTCCCCGTTGGGGATGATATGGTCGCCCTGGGCAGGGACATACCTCTTCGGGGCACCTAGCCCTGCCCTTACGTTTTCTTTCAAATTCACATCGAATGGCGGACGTACAATCCCATTCTCGGTCACGATGGCTGTAATCAAGCGGTTGGGCGTCACATCGAAAGCCGGGTTGCGGGCTTTGGCCCCTTCCGGGGCGACGCGCTCTCCGTGGAATTGTATCCCTAAAACTTCGTCTGGGTCGCGCTCTTCGATGGGGATTTGACTCCCATCGGACAGCGACAGATCTATCGTGGAGGTTGGTGCCACCGAATAGACCGGGACATCGTTATCGTTGGCCGCCAGCGCCAGCATGTACGTGCCGATTTTATTCGCCACATCGCCGTTGGCGGTAATCCGGTCCGCGCCGAAAAGGACTTTCTGCACCTGGCCGGAGCGCAGGAAATACCCGGCCATGTTATCGGAGATGATTTCGTAGGGAATGCCGTACTGCCCCAACTCCCAGGCTGTCAGCCGCGACCCCTGCAGGCGCGGACGGGTCTCGTCCACCAGCACATGGACGTGCTTGCCATGTTCGTGCGCCATGCGGATGACGCCCAGGGCCGTGCCCCAGTCCACCACGGCCAGCGCGCCGGTGTTGCAGTGATGGAGGATGGTGTCGCCATCGTCAATCAGCGCCGACCCGTGTTCACCCATGCGCTTGTTGATGGCCACGTCTTCGTCGGCGATACGTTGAGCTTCGGCAAGAACAAGAGTGCGCAAATATTCCACAGAACCGGTCGCGGCGTGGACAACCCGCAAGATCCGGTCCACTGCCCAGGCCAGGTTGACCGCCGTCGGGCGGGAGGCTTTCAACAACGCGGCGGCTGTTTCCAGGTCCAAAAGGAACGGTGCGGCGGATTGGGCGCGGGACTCCTGCGCGGCCAGTGCCAGCCCGAAGGCGGCCGACGCGCCGATGGCGGGCGCGCCGCGCACAGTCATATTGCGGATGGCTTCTGCGGTTTCTGTACAGGTATGTAAAGAGACAACTTCCAGCGCGGCAGGCAGGCGGCGCTGGTCTATCATACGCAGTTCGTGCGAGTCATTGTCCCAGAAAAGTGTCCGCATTTCACACTAAACAACGCCCTTGCAAGGGGCGTCGTAGTTACGGGCGTAGTTTATCATGCCGCGCCCGGAGTGACAAGCATTGACATGGCTTCTTTTCTCAATTATAAGATTACCATGATCACCAAACGTTTGTCGTTCGGGTTATGTCTGTTTGCGCTTTTGACTGGTTGTGTGCTTGGGCCAACCCCCATTCCCACTGGCACCCCCAGCCCGACCCTACCGCCGGGTGTCACACCATCCAACACACCCCCGCCCACCTTCACACCCTCGCCGACACCTACCCCTGAAGTCCGCGTCGAGACCGGCGAACAGGCGCTCTTTGACGGCGACTACAATCGGGCGCTCTACGAGTATCAGGCCGCTTTGGATAATTCCAGCGACCCGGAGGTGCGGGCAGCCGCGCTATGGGGACTGGGACGCGTTGAATATGCCCTAAAAAACAATGGCCGCGCCCTGGAAACCCTCTGGCAGTTGACCAGCCAGTATCCGGCGTCTCCAAATGCTGTCCGCGCATATTTCCTGATCGGCGAAATCTACATGAAACTCGAAAGATATTCGGAAGCCGCCCAGGCTTATACTGTTTATCTGTCCCTGCGTCCCGGTGTGCTTGATGCTTACGCCCAGGAACAGCGCGGTAATGCCTATGCTGCGGCCGGTAATGATGCCGAGGCCATTGCCGCCTACCAGGCTTCATTGGCTGCTCCCCGCATCGAGGACGATACCGCCTTGCAGATTAAAATTTCCCAGGCATATATCAACCTAGGGGATACAGCCACAGCAATGGGGATGTACGACTCAATTTTCGCGGCAAGCTCGAACGATTATATGAAAGCTCAGATGGATTTGCTTTCCGGTCGGGTCTACCTGTCACTCGGACAAACTGAGCAGGCCTATCAGCGCTTCCTCCATGCTGTGGATAATTACCCTTTATCTCCCGATTCCTACAATGCGTTGGTGGCGCTGGTAAATGCCGGTGTTCCAGTAGACGACATGAATCGTGGCTTGGTGGATTATTTCGCCGGTCAATATGGCTATGCCCTTGACGCTTTTCGACGCTTCATCGCCGCCAATCCTGAAAACGACGGCACGGCTCACTATTATAGCGCCATGGCTTTGAATAAGATGGGAAACAGTCAGGAAGCAATAGATGAATTTACTTTCTTCATTTCTAATTTCCCAGAAAACCGATATTGGCAAGCCGCCTGGGACGAAAAAGCCTCTATGCAATCGGCTGCTCCTCTCTACCAGTACGAGGCCGCCGCGCAGACCCTGCTCGCCTTTGTTCAACAGGCACCCGCCGACACAAACGCCCCCATCTATCTGATGCAGGCGGCCCGCAACCAGGAACGCGACGGGAAACTGCAAGAAGCAGCTCAAACCTGGGATCGGGTTGCTGATGAATATCCCGGCAGTGAACTCGTCCCGCAGGCTCTCTTCTTGGCCGGGATTGCCCGCTACCGTCTCGGGAAATATAACGATGCCCTGGTCGCCTTCCAACGCGACTCCATCCTGTCCGCGACCTTGGAAGACCAGACACGCGCCCATTTCTGGATCGGCAAAGCGCAACAAGCCTTGGGCGAACCTGCTGCTGCACAGGCTACCTGGCAGCAAACCGCGGCCCTCGACCCGACCGATTATTACAGCCTGCGCGC